>JALOSO010000119.1 GCA_025458385.1 Paracoccaceae bacterium
GCGGATTACCGATGATGCCGGCGTGATTGCCGTGGCCGCTGCAATCTTTGGCATCTTTGCCCTGTCGCAGGTGATGGACGGCGTGCAATCCACCATGACCGGCGCTTTGCGTGGCCTGTCGGATGCCGGTTTTGCGGCTACCACATCATTGACCGCCTATTGGGGGCTGGGGCTGCCGTTGGGCTGGCTGCTGGCGCATTGGGCGGGCATGGGGCCTGCCGGGATATGGGCTGGCTTTGTGATTGCCCTTGCGCTTGCCTCGGTGGCGCTGGTCTGGCGTTTTTTGCGCCAGACCCGGTAGACGCGCGGTCCGTAAACGTTATAGTAAGGCAAAATCGGCAAGAAACAGGGGGTAGCGCGATGAAGCGGTCACGGATCAACCAGATCATGCAGGCGGCGGATGACATGATCCGTCACTACGGTTTCGTACTGCCACCCTTTGCCTATTGGACGCCGGATCAGTTCAGGGCGCGGGGTGATGCGCAGCGGATCGTTGACAGCCGCATGGGCTGGGACATCACGGATTACGGGCAGGGGCGGTTTGATGCGCTTGGGCTGTTCCTGTTCACGCTGCGCAACGGCAGTCTAGCCGACCTGCAACGTGGCGGCGGCATGTGCTATGCGGAAAAACTGCTGATCAGCAGGCAGGATCAACTGTCGCCGATGCATACCCATGTGATCAAGGCCGAAGATATCATCAACCGTGGTGGCGCGACCCTGGTGGTAGAGCTGTACGGGTCCGATGATCAGGGCCGGTTTGCGCCTGATCGTGGCGGAAGGGTGCTGTGTGACGGCATTGCGCGCAGCTATGGGCCCGGTGAAAAGCTGCAGCTCGCCCCAGGTGAAAGCGTGACACTGATGCCGGGGGATTGGCATGCATTCTGGGGTGAAGGCGGCGATGTCCTGATCGGAGAGGTCAGCACCGTGAACGACGATGTGACGGACAATATCTTTGTCGATCCCATCGGCCGCTTTGCCGAGATCGAGGAAGACGAGGCCCCCTTGCATCTGCTGGTCAGTGATTATCCCGCCTGGCTGGCCTGACAGCCTTTGCGGCAACGAAAAAGGGGTGCCACCAGTTGTGGGTGGCACCCCTTTTCATTTCTGGCCCGTTAATCTCTTGCCCGCGCCAGTGATCAGTTTGATGCGGGCGGGCAGGGTTTAGCGGCCGTGGGCACACAGGCGACGGTCGGTGCTGCGGCGGCAGGGGCAGCGGCAGGGGCTGTGGTCGCCGCCGCAGGTGCAGGTGTTGCGGGCGCGGTGGCTGCGGGTGTCACCACGGGTGCGACAGCGGGTGCAACGGCAGCGGTTGGTGCGGGTGTTCTGATCAGATCAGGGGCCATTGGCAGACGCGGCGGCAAGGGCGGGACCACAACCGCAGGCTCAACAACCGCGGCCGCAGCGGGCCGCGTGCTTTGCCGTGGGGTTTCGCGCCGCGGCTGCGGCGGTGGCAGGGTCAGCCCGGTGGGCATCTGGCCATCGCGCGTCATCACGATCACCTTCGCCCCATCCGGCACGCGGTTATAAAGATCGATCACATCCTGATTGATCATGCGAATGCAGCCGGATGAGGCATTGCGCCCGATCGAGTTCCATTCCGGTGTCCCATGAATGCGATAGCCGTAATCGACACCATTGGTGGTCAGGTACAGCGCGCGTGCGCCCAGCGGGTTCGTCGGGCCGCCGGGCTGGCCATCTTCCCATTCTGCCAGTTCGGGCTTGCGCTCGATCATCTCGGGTGGCGGTGTCCAGGTCGGCCAGGGCTTGCGGTTGGTAATCAGGGCTTCACCGGACCATTCAAAGCCGTCGCGCCCCACCGAAATGCCATAGCGGATTGCCTTGCTGGGCGAGATGACAAAGTAAAGCACACGTTGCGACGGGTTGATGATGATCGTGCCGGGGGCCTGATCCGTTTCATAGGCGACGACCTGCCGCCGATAGGCCTCGGGCACCTGTTCGACCGGGACGGCGGGCACTTCAAAGCCATTGTCGGCGGTTGCCAGATAGGCGGTGGTGGTGTCGATCGGGCCGGGGTCGGCGATCCGCGGTGTGCCATCGGCAGCCGGGGCCGTGCCTTCGGGCACGCAGGCCGACAGAAAAGCCAGCGCCGCAAGGGTCATGGTCAAGGCAAGTGGTTTCCGAAACATGGAGGTAAACTCATGTATTGGCGGCGCGGGGCCGCAGATTCTGTCGCCAGAACGCTACCTCAGCCGCAGGGATAGGTCAAAGCGTCAGGCCGCTGCCCAAGGCGCTGACGGGCGGATGGGGGGCGTAACTTTTGAAAGGCGACACAAATCCGCCACACCTGCCGGGGTGATGACCGCAGGATCGACCGAAATCTCACGGAAACGTGAGGGGGCGCCTCAGCCCACCGGGGGGGTGGCAGGCAAATCCAGCGCCATGTTGTAGCCGAAGAAGGCCACGCCATCATAGACCCGGTCGCCTTGCCATGTGACATGCCAGCCGCGTTTCTTCAGGAAGCCGTGGGAATAGACGCTGGCATCAACAGTCAGCCGGGGCAGGCCTTCGGCATGGGCCTTTGCGATCAGCACATCATACAGGGCGTCGGCCGTCCCTTTGCCCATCACCTCGGGAAGGACAAAGGCCATGTCCAAGAGGCCATCATGGGCCAGCGACATGAAGCCGGTGATTTGGCCGCCTTCTTCGGCGACCCAGGCCCATTGATCCAGCAGTTTGGAGGGTTTTGCGTCATCGGGTTCGGGTGAGGGGGCCCAATGTGCGCATTGCTCGGCGGTGTAAAACCCGGCAGCCCCTTCGCGGACGGCGCGGTAATAGACAAGCGCGGTGGCGGCGCGGTCTTTTGCCTGAAAGGGGCGGATTGTGGGCAAGGGCGGATGCCTTCGGCGAGGATATTTGGGCGACATTGAAAGGGCAGGAAGGGGAAGGGAACGGCGGGTCAGGTGACCTTTTGGCGCTGCTTGAAGGCGGGTTTGTCCCATGTGCCGAGGTCCATGATCCGCGCCCAGATATTGACGGCGCGGGCAACGTCATCCTCATCGATGAACAGGGGCGTAAAGCCGAAGCGCAGGATGTCGGGGGCGCGGAAATCGCCGACCACGCCTTCGGCGATCAGGGCCTGCATGATGGCATAGCCTTCGGGGTGGCGGAATGACACCTGAGAGCCGCGCATGGCGTGCGAGCGGGGCGTGGCGAGTTGCAGGCCGGGGATCTGCGTTTCCACGCGTTTGATGAACAGGTCCTGCAGGCGCAGGGAGGCAGCGCGCAGGTCCTTCATGTCGACGTGATCCCACACGTCCAGTGCGGCCTCGAGTGCGGCGAGCTGCAGCACGGGGGGTGTGCCCACGCGCATACGCTCAATCCCCGCGCCGGGGCGGTAGGCGAGATCAAAGGCAAAGGGCGCCTCATGCCCCAGCCAGCCGGACAGGGCAGGGCGGGCCTTGTCGGCATGGGCGGGGGCGACATAGATGAAGGCGGGGCCGCCGGGGCCAGAGTTGAGGTATTTATAGGTGCAGCCCACGGCGAAATCGGCGCGTGCACCGGTCAGGTCCACCGGAAAGGCCCCGGCGCTGTGGGCCAGATCCCACACTGTCAACGCGCCCATCTCGTGCGCGCGGGCGGTGATATCGGCCATGTCATGGCGCCGACCCGTGCGGTAATCCACCTCGGTGATCAGGGTCACAGCGACGGTGTCATCAATGGCCGACATCACCTCTTCCGGGGCCACCGTTTTCAGCCGGTATTGCCCGCCCAGTGTGCGGCAGAGGCCCTCGGCCATGTAAAGGTCGGACGGGAAATTGCCGGTATCGGACAGGATCACGCGGCGCTTGGGGTTCATTTCCAGGGCCGAGGCCAGCGCCTGATAGACCTTGATTGACAGCGTATCGCCCATGACCACCGTGCCGGGGGCTGCACCGATCAGCCGGGCGATGCGGTTGCCCACGCGCGCTGGCTGATCCATCCAGCCGGCCTTGTTCCAGCCGGTGATCAGCATCTGGCCCCATTCATCCGTCACGGCCTGTGCCACGCGCGCGGCCGCAGCCACGGGCATGGGGCCCAGCGAATTGCCGTCAAGGTAGATCATGCCTTCGGGCAAGTGGAACATGGCGCGGGTGGCGGCGAAATCGGTCATGGTTGGCCTCTGTGGTTGGGCCGCAGCGTCCCTTGGGACGCGGGCAAGGTCAAGGGTGGACGCAGGCCCTGTGGAATGTTAGCCCCGAAGGCATGAGAGATTACGTGAAATGGCTGGATATCCCGCCGGTCTGGCTGGCCGGTTTCCTGTTGTTGGGCTGGCAGATCGGGCGGCTTGATCCGCTGAACCTGTCCCTGGGGCAGGTGGGGCAGTTGGTGGCAGGCCTGCTGATTGGTGCAGGTCTGGTGCTGATGCTGCTGGCGGTGATCGAGATGCGCAAGTTCCGCACCACCGTTCTGCCGCATATGCAGGCGGCGCATCTGGTGACATCGGGCATCTTCAAGCGCACGCGCAACCCGATTTACCTTGGCGATGCCTTGCTGCTGGCCGGGTTCTGCCTGCGGTGGGAGGCAGTGCTGGCGCTGCCCTTGGTGCCGCTGTTTGTCTGGGTGATCGAACGGCGGTTCATATTGGCCGAAGAGGCGCGTCTGGCACGCAAGTTCGGCAACGCCTACGGCAGCTACATGCGCAACACGCGCCGCTGGATTTAGGCGCATCTGACGAAAGATGACGGCTTGCATCTGACAGCGATTGAAACTTTATTGCGCGGTGATATGTCGCGGTAACGGACACAAGGGGGACGCTCAGTGAAAATCGGTGCGCTGACAGAGGTTTTTGCGGGCGAGAACCGCGTGGCGATGACGCCGGAATCGGTGGCTCAGCTGGTCAAGCTGGGGCATGACTGCGTGATCCAGTCCGGGGCAGGGGCCAAGGCGGGCTTCTCGGATGCGGTCTATGCGGCGGCGGGCGTGACGGTTCTGCCGGATGCCAAGGCGGTGATGGCGGCGGCGGATGTGCTGGTGAAAGTGCGCGGGCCGGAAATGGCCGAGGCACGCGCGTTGCGCAAGGGTCAGACGCTGATTAGTTTTTTCTGGCCCGCGCAGAACGCGGAACTGCTGGAGGCGGTGAAGGAACAGGGCGCCACGGTTATTGCCATGGACATGGTGCCGCGCATCTCGCGCGCGCAAAAGATGGATGCGCTGTCATCCATGGCGAATATCTCGGGCTATCGCGCGGTGATTGAGGCCGGGAATAACTTTGGCCGCTTCTTCACGGGGCAGGTGACGGCGGCAGGCAAGGTGCCACCGGCCAAGGTGCTGGTGGTGGGTGCAGGTGTGGCGGGCCTCGCGGCGATTGGCACAAGCGTTTCGCTGGGGGCCATCGTGAACGCCTTCGACGTGCGCCCGGAGGTGGCCGAGCAGATCGAATCCATGGGCGCGAATTTCGTGTTTCTGGAATTTGACGCCAGCGAATTGCCCGATGGCGCGGCCACGGGCGGCTATGCGGCGCCGTCCAGCCCGGCCTTTGCGGCCAAGCAGCTGGCCAAGTTCCGTGAACTGGCGCCCGAGATGGACATCGTCATCACCACGGCGCTGATCCCGGGGCGGCCTGCGCCAAAGCTGTGGACCGAGGAGATGGTCAAGATGATGAAGCCGGGGTCGGTGATCATTGACCTTGCCGCCGAACGCGGCGGCAACTGTGACCTGACCGTGCCGGACCAGAAGATCGTGACGGACAATGGCGTGACGATAGTGGGATATACGGATTTCCCATCCCGCATGGCCGCACAGTCATCCACGCTTTATTCCAACAATATCCGTCACATGCTGGCCGATCTTACACCAAAGAAAGATGGCGTGATCCACCACAACATGGAAGATGACGTGATCCGGGGTGCGACCGTGGCGCATGAGGGGGCGGTCACCTATCCGCCTCCACCGCCCAAGGTGGCGGCGATTGCAGCGGCCAAGCCGAAGCCAAAGGTGGTGGAACTGACGCCCGAAGAACGCCGCGCGCAGGAAATGGCGGCCTTCAAGACGGAAACCCGCAATCAGGTGGGCATGCTGGTCGTGGGCGGCGCACTGATCCTGCTGGCGGGGCTGTATGCACCGGCCAGCTTCATGCAGCATTTCATTGTCTTCGTGCTGTCTGTCTACGTCGGCGTGCAGGTGATCTGGAACGTCAGCCACAGCCTGCACACGCCGCTGATGGCCATCACCAACGCCATCTCATCCATCATCATTCTGGGGGCCCTGATGCAGATCGGGTCGGGCAACTGGCTGGTCATCATCCTAGCCGCACTTTCGGTGTTCATGGCGGGGATCAACATTTTCGGTGGCTTCATGGTCACCCGGCGCATGCTTGCCATGTTCCAGAAGTCGTAAGGGGAGCGGGGCATGGAATTCGGATTTACCACGGCGGCCTATGTGGTTGCGGCTGTTCTGATCATCCAGTCCTTGGGCGGGTTGTCCGGGCAGGAAAGTGCCAAGCGCGCGGTCTGGTACGGCATTTTCGGCATGACCCTTGCTGTCATCGCCACGCTGATGGGGCCCGGCGCGGGCCTGTGGTGGCTGTCAGCCGTGCTGATCCTGGCCGGTGGCGCGATTGGCTGGGTGGTGGCGCAGCGCGTGCAGATGACGGAGATGCCGCAACTGGTGGCGGCGATGCACTCGCTGGTCGGGCTTGCGGCCGTGTTCATCGGGTTCAACACGCATATCGAACTGGCGAGCGTTGCAGGGATGACGGCCGAGGCCAAGGCCGCGCTGGATGGCTTTGCCGCCGTGCTGGCCAAGAAATCATCGGTGGAGGTGTCGATCCTGCGGGTAGAAACCTTCCTTGGCGTGTTCATCGGGGCGGTCACCTTTACCGGGTCGGTCATTGCCTTCGGCAAACTGGCGGGCAAGGTGGATGGCAAGGCCACGAAACTGCCGGGCGGGCATCTCTTGAACGCCACAGCGGCGGCGGTGTCCTTGGTGCTGCTGGTGGTTTACCTGCAGACCGGCTCGTCATTGGCGCTGCTGGTGATGACGGTGGCCGCCCTCTTCATCGGCTATCACCTGATCATGGGCATCGGCGGCGCGGATATGCCGGTGGTTGTGTCGATGCTGAACAGCTATTCGGGCTGGGCGGCGGCGGCGATTGGGTTCTCGCTTGGCAATGACCTTTTGATCGTGGTCGGCGCGCTGGTCGGCTCAAGCGGTGCGATCCTGTCGTACATCATGTGCAAGGCGATGAACCGCAGCTTCATCAGCGTGATCCTTGGCGGCTTTGGTGGCACCACGGGGCCTGCGATGGAAGTGGTGGGCGAACAGGTGGCGATTGATACCGAAGGTGTGGCGGCGGCGCTGAACGACGCCGACAGCATCATCATCATTCCGGGCTACGGCATGGCGGTGGCGCAGGCGCAGCAATCGGTCAGTGAACTGACGCGCAAGCTGCGCGCCAAAGGCAAGACCGTGCGCTTTGCCATCCACCCGGTGGCAGGGCGCTTGCCGGGGCATATGAACGTGCTGCTGGCCGAGGCGAAGGTGCCCTATGACATCGTGCTGGAGATGGATGAGATCAACGAGGACTTCCCGTCAACAGATGTGGCCATCGTCATCGGGTCGAATGACATCGTGAACCCGGCGGCCCAGGAAGACCCGAATTCGCCGATTGCGGGCATGCCGGTGCTGGAATGCTGGAAGGCGAAACAAGTGTTCGTGTCCAAGCGCGGGCAGGGCACGGGCTATTCGGGCATCGAGAACCCGCTGTTCTACAAGGAGAACACGCGGATGTTCTATGGCGATGCGAAAAAGTCGCTGGATGCACTGCTGCCGATGATTGACTGATGCAGGGATGGGCAGATTGCCCATCCTGTGCACAACCTGTGTGATCTTTGCACGGATAGCCCGGTATGCCCCCGCATGCCGGGCTTTTCAATGGCTTGGCGCTTTACCCGGCCACGGCGGCTGCTAGGTTCTGGTCAATCAGAAAGGCCCGTTTATGCCCACGATCCCTGACCACCCCCTGCGCTATGCGCTTGTCAACGAATTGCACGCGCGGCCTTTCCCCTCGCTCGAGGTGCCAAGCACGGCTGTCTATGTGGCCATCAAGGAACCCATCGAGGCCGCAAACCGTGACCGCGCCAAGGATACCGCGCACCTGCTGGCCTTGCTTGACCGGCACGCCTCGGCCCATCCGCAGCCGGGGGCCACGCATTTTTCCGGCCCCATCGGCAAGCACGATCTGAAATGGGAAAGCCATACGGAATTCGTGACCTATTCTGCCTTTGGCAAGGGTGTGTCCACGCGCGCCTTTGATCCGGCCGAGGCCGAAGTGTTCCCGGAAGACTGGATGGAGGCGGCACCCGGCATGCGGCTTTGTTCCGTGCTGGTGCGGATCGAGCCGCTGCCCCCGGACGAGTCGGAGGTTCTGGCAAAGCTGGAAGACTGGTTCGTGGCCGAAAGCCTTGCCTGTAGCCGGGTGATTGATGGTGCGGCCATCATTGCGGGGGATTTCCGCATTGATCCGGCCGGGCACATGCGCTTTGCCGTCTTTGTGCGGCCGGAAACCAGCCCGCGCCGCATTGGCCGCATCGTGCAGCGCCTGTGCGAGATTGAAACCTACCGCGCCATGTCGATGCTGGGGCTGATCCGGTCGCGTGATCTGTCCAGCCGGCTAAACGCGCTCGACCCGCGCCTGTCCGAACTGGTCAGCGGGCTGGACCGGGCCGAGGGACGCCCCGAGGAAGCCTTGCACAACCTGCTGGAAATCTCGGCCGAGCTGGAAAAGCTGGCGGTCAAGTTCAGCTTCCGCTTTGGGGCAACCGGGGCCTATGAGGCGATCGTCAGCCAGCGGATTGACGTCTTGCGCGAGGAACGGCTCGGCGGGCGGCAGACCTTTGGTGAATTCATGATGCGCCGCTATGACCCGGCCATGCGCACCGTGAAGTCCGCCGAAGCGCGGCTCAGTAGCATGGCGGAACGGGCGGAACGTGCGGCAGAACTGCTGCGCACGCGGGTGGATGTGGAACGGTCGGCGCAGAACCAGCAACTTTTGGAAAGCATGGACAAACGGGCGGACCTGCAATTGCGGCTGCAGCGCACGGTGGAAGGCTTATCGACCGT
>JALOSO010000348.1 GCA_025458385.1 Paracoccaceae bacterium
GGCGGCGCTTTCGGGCGCGCAGATCGTGGTCATCCTGCTGCCAAAGACGCCAGAGACAGAGAACCTGCTGAACGCGGAACGGTTGGCGCTGTTGCCGAATGGGGCGGTGATCGTGAACCCCGGGCGTGGTGCAATCATCGATGACGATGCCTTGCTGGCGGCCCTGGACAAGGGGCAAGTGGGCCATGCGACGCTGGATGTGTTCCGGGTAGAGCCCCTGCCCCCGGATCACCCCTATTGGGCGCACCCCAGCGTGACCGTGACCCCCCATATCGCCGCCGATACGCGCGCGCCATCGGCCGCGCGGATAATCGCCGAGAACGTGCGCCGCGGTCAGGCGGCAGAGCCGTTCTTGCACCTGGTAGACCGTCAGCGCGGTTATTGACCCCGGAAGGTTCGCTTTCGGGTCGAACGGTTTTCTGGCCATGGCCGCGCCTGCTGGCGCTGAAAGGTCGCGAACAGGACAGCCTGACAGGCCGCTTCATGAAACGCATGTCATCACGGGGGTGCCGCGATGCGCTATCGCACTGGGGTTTGGCTGGTTCTGGCGGCGGGTGCGCTGTGGTCGCTGATGGGGCTGTTGCTGCGGCAGATCGACAACCCGTCAACCTGGGCCATCCTGTTCTGGCGGTCGGGCATTCATTGCCATCCGCGCGCAAGGGAACCCGTTTCCGGTGATCCGGTCCGTGGGTCTTGCCGGTATCATTGGTGGTTTGTGCCTTGTGGCGGCCTTTGCCGGGGCGATCTATGCGATCCAGTCCACCACCGTAGCCAACGCGGTGTTCCTGTTTACGGCATCACCCTTTGTGGCGGCCTTGCTGGGATGGTTTGTGTTGCGGGAAAAGGTGCGCGCAACAACCTGGGCTGCCATGGCACTGGCTGTTGTCGGCATGTTCGTGATGGTGCGCGAAGGGCTTGCGGTGGGCGCGCTGGATGGCAACATCGCGGCAATTCTGTCTGCGGCGGGGTTCGGGGCCTTTGCCGTGGCGCTGCGGTGGGGCCGCGTGGCGGATGCGACGCCGATTGCACTGCTGGGGGCGGTGTTTGCGGCAATCGCGGCAGGAATTGTCCTGGTGGCGCAAGGTGTATCGCCCGTCATGTCGGCACATGATACGGGCCTTGCATTGCTGCTGGGGGCGGGCATTCTGGCGATCGGAATGATCCTGTTCACACTGGGCGCGCGGGTCTTGCCCGCGGCCGAGGCAACGCTGCTTTCATTGATCGAGGTGATGTTGGCGCCGGTCTGGGTCTGGCTGATCCTTGACGAAACGGCGTCAGCCGGCACGTTTGCGGGCGGGGCGATCCTGCTTGTGGCGGTGATGATGAACGCCATAGCCGGGGTACGCACGCAGGGGGTTGCGCAGGCCCCTCGACCTGTGAATGAATAACGCTTGCGGGGGGTGCCTCGCGCATGAGGGGAACTGCCATGCGGAACGCTCCGCAATCTGCGACGCCATTGCAATGCTGGCCGCGCAAGCCTGAATTCGGTGGGGGGCGAGCGCGCTGCTGATTGCTGTGCGTTGGCCCGATGTGGCCCCTTTTGGACCCCTGACAGATAGGCAAGACGATGCCCGGAAACATGACATTCGATGAACTGAAAGCGGCGGTCAGCCGTGGCGAGATTGATACGGTCGTGGTGGCCGGGATCGATATGCAGGGCCGCCTGATGGGCAAGCGGTTTCTGGCGCAATTCTTTGTGGATGGCGGCTGGGAAGAGACGCATTGCTGCAACTACCTGCTGGCCGTGGACATGGAGATGACCACCGTGCAGGGCTACAAGTCCAGCAACTGGGAGTCGGGCTATGGCGATTATGTGCTGAAGCCCGATATGGCGACGCTGCGGCGCATTCCGTGGCTGCCGGGCACGGCGCTGGTCTTGGGTGATACCCTGGATCACCATCATCACCCGGTGGCGCACGCGCCACGCAACGTGCTGAAGCGACAGGTGGAACGCGCCAAGGCGATGGGCTTTGCGCCGATGATGGCGACGGAACTGGAGTTTTTCCTGTTCGAGAATTCCTATGAAAACCTGCGCGATGGCGGGCTGTCGGCGCTGAAACCCATCAGCGCCTATAACGAGGATTACCACATCTTCCAGACGACCAAGGAAGAAGACGTGATGCGCGCGATCCGTAACGGTTTGTATGGCGCAGGCATCCCGATTGAAAATTCCAAGGGTGAGGCGGAGGCCGGGCAGGAAGAGGTGAACTATCGCTATTCCGATGCGCTGGACACGGCAGACAACCATGTGATCGTGAAGAACGGCGTGAAGGAAATCGCCTGGACGAAGGGGCGTTCGGTCACATTCATGGCCAAGTATGACCACCGCAAGGCGGGCTCATCGAGCCATATCCACCAGAGCCTTTGGAC
The DNA here is from genome assembly GCA_025458385.1 of Paracoccaceae bacterium. GTDB lineage: Bacteria > Pseudomonadota > Alphaproteobacteria > Rhodobacterales > Rhodobacteraceae > JAAFHS01. The sequence continues at coordinate 2,371 of JALOSO010000348.1, forward strand.
GATGGACGGCAAACCTGCCTTTATGGACAAGGCGGGCGAACATGGCATGTCGGCCTTGATGCGGCATTACATGGCGGGGCAGTTGGCGCATGCGCGGGATCTGACGGCGTTTCTGGCGCCCTATGTCAACAGCTACAAACGCTTCACGATTGGCATGTTCGCGCCGACCAAGGCGGTGTGGAGTGCCGATAACCGCACGGCGGGCTTCCGGGTGTGTGGCACGGAAAGCCGGGCGATCCGCGTGGAATGCCGAATCCCTGGCAGTGATGTGAACCCCTATCTGGCCTGTGCGGCGCTGCTGGCGGCGGGTCTGGACGGGATCGAGCGCAAGCTGGAGCTGGAGCCGGAAATGCGCGGTGACATGTACACGACGGCAGGCATCCGCGAGATTCCGCATAACCTGCGCGATGCGGCGGCGCTGATGAATGGGTCAGCCATGCTGCGCACGGCGTTCGGGGATGATGTGAT
>JALOSO010000120.1 GCA_025458385.1 Paracoccaceae bacterium
GACCGCGTGGTCACGGATTTCGAACGCGAGCGTCTGCTGGAGCGGGCCTAGGTCGGGCTTCAGCCCGACTCCCTTATGAAATTGGCGGGGTGAACCCCGCCCTACGAGGAACACCATGAAACCCATTCAACTCATTTCCCCTGTCGATGGCAGCATCTATGCCGAACGCATGCCGCTGACCCCCGCCGCTGCCGAGGGGGTTGTCGCCCGCGCGAAAGCGGCCCAGAAAGGCTGGGCCGCGCGGCCACTGGCGGACCGGATCGCCCTTGTGCAGGCGGGCGTGGCCAGGCTGAACACGATGAAGGACGTGGTGGTCGAGGAAATCGCCTGGCAGATGGGGCGGCCCACGCGCTATGGCGGCGAATTCGGCGGGGTGAATGCGCGCACCGAGTATATGGCCAGCATCGCAGCCAAAACCTTGGCGCCCGAGATGGTGGAAAACTCCGATGCTTTCCGCCGCTACCTTGCGCGTGAACCCGTGGGCGTGGTGTTCATCGTGGCACCTTGGAATTACCCCTACCTCACCACGATCAACACGCTGGTCCCTGCGCTGATTGCCGGAAATACGGTTGTTCTGAAACATGCCAGCCAGACCATGCTGGTCGGTGAACGGCTGGCTGAGGCGTTTCATGCGGCGGGCGTGCCAGAGGATGTGTTCCAGAACGTGGTGCTGGATCATGCCACGACCGAGGCACTGATCAGGGCACGGTCCTTCGGCTTTGTGAACTTCACTGGTTCCGTGGCCGGTGGGGCGGCGATGGAACGCGCGGCGGCGGGCACCTTCACGCCTTTGGGGCTAGAGCTGGGCGGCAAGGACCCGGGCTATGTGCGCGCTGATGCGAACCTTGAGGTGGCGGTTGACGTGCTGATGGATGGCGCGATGTATAACGCCGGCCAATGCTGCTGCGGGATCGAGCGGATTTATGTGCATGAGACGCTGTTTGATGCGTTTGTGGAAAAATCCGTCGCATGGGTGGGGCAGTTGAAACTCGGCAACCCGTTTGATGCCAGCACCACGCTTGGCCCCATGGCGCACCGCCGCTTTGCGCAAACCGTGCGGGACCAGACAGCCGAGGCCGTGGCGGCAGGGGCGAAGCCGCTGCTCGACCCACGGGCCTTTGCGGATGACGGCGGGGCGTATCTGGCGCCGCAAATCCTGATCAATGTCGATCATGGATCATGAAAGTATCGGGCGATGCCGAAGCCCTGCGCCTGATGAACGACAGCCCCTATGGCCTGACGGCCAGCATCTGGACCGAGGATTATGACACGGCAGCGGCCATTGGTGCGCAGATCGAAACCGGCACGGTGTTCATGAACCGCGCCGATTATCTGGACCCGGCCCTGACGTGGACGGGGGTCAAGGATACCGGGCGGGGCACCTCGCTGAGCTATCTTGGCTTCCATTCGGTCACCCGGCCAAAATCCTATCATCTGAAGAAAGTCTGACATGTCGCATTCTGTTCCCAACCGTAACTGGAGCTATCCCACCGCCATCAAATTCGGCGTCGGGCGTATCGCCGAACTGGCCGAACATGCGGCCAGCATCGGGTTGAAAAAGCCCCTGCTGGTAACCGACAAGGCGCTGGCATCGCTGCCGATCACGGCGCAGGCCTTGGATGTGCTGGACAAGGCGGGCATGGGCCGCGCGGTGTTTTCGGACGTGGACCCCAACCCAAATGAAGGCAACATGGCCGCCGGGATTGCCGTCTATCTGGCAGGCGGACATGACGGGGTGATCTGCTTTGGCGGAGGCAGTGCGCTGGACCTTGGCAAGATGGTGGCGCTGATGGCGCATCAGCGGGCGGATCTGAGCGTCTGGGATCTGGAAGACATTGATGACTGGTACACGCGGGCGGACGGGGCCAAGATCGCGCCGATCATCGCGGTGCCGACCACGGCTGGCACAGGGTCAGAGGTGGGGCGGGCGGGCGTGCTGACGAACAGCGCGACGCATAAGAAAAAGATCATCTTTCACCCGAAACTGATGCCGGCGGTCACGATCTGCGACCCGGCGCTGACGGTGGGGATGCCGCGCTTCATCACGGCAGGCACGGGGATGGACGCGCTGGCACACTGCCTTGAGGCCTATTGCAGCCCCTTCTACCACCCGATGAGCCAGGGGATTGCGCTGGAAGGCATGCGGCTGGTGTTTGAAAACCTGCCCAAGGTCTATGCCAACCCGAATGACCTTGATGCGCGGGCGCATATGATGTCTGCGGCGGCGATGGGGGCGGTGGCGTTTCAGAAAGGGTTGGGCGCCATTCACAGCCTGAGCCACCCGATCGGCGCGGTCTACAACACACATCACGGCACGACGAATGCCGTGGTGATGCCGATGGTGCTGGATTTCAACCGCGCGGCGATTGAGGACCGGATCAACGCAGCGGCGGCCTATCTCGGGATCGCAGGCGGGTTTGACGGGTTCCGCGCAGCAGTGATGGACCTGCGGGCTATACTGGCCATTCCGGCCAACCTGACGGCGATGGGCGTTCAGGCGGACAGGCTGGATGACCTGGCGGCGATGGCGCTGGAAGACCCGTCTTGCGGCGGCAACCCGGTGGCGTTGACATTGGCCAACCTGCGCGGGTTGTTTGATGCCTGTATGTGACCGGCGCAGGCTGAAAATTTTAGTACTAAAATTTTCAGGCACCTGCCGCTGATGGCCGATACCGACATCGCCATCATCGGTGCGGGCGTGGTTGGCCTGTGCATCGCCAAGGCGCTGACCGAGGCCGGGCACACGGTGGTGCTGATTGACCCGAACGATCCAGGGTCAGGGGCAAGTTACGGCAACGCGGGCACGATTGCGGATTATGCGGTCATGCCGGTGGGCACACCGGATGTGCTGCGCAACCTGCCGTCCCTGCTGTTTGACAGGAACTCTCCGCTCGCCATCCGGCGTGCGGCCTTGCCCGGCCTGCTGCCCTGGCTGACGCGGTTTGCCCGGCAAAGCCTGCCTGCGGCAGCGGCGCGCAATATGCAGGCGATTGCGGGGCTGTTGGTAAAGGCTGGGCCGCTGTGGCAACAGTTGATGCGCGATATCGGGGCCGGGCATTTGATGCGGCAGGATGGCTGCCTGTACCTTTATGAGACCAACAGCGCATTTCAGGCAGCGGGCGCAGATATGGCGCAGCGCCGGTTGATGGGGGTAACGGTCGACCTGATCAGCGCGGCAGAGCTTTCGCAGCTTGAGCCAGCCTTGCCGCCGATGGCAGGGGCGGCCTTCTTTCCGCATGCGATCACGCTGACGGACCCCGGGGCCGTGATGCGGGCGCTGGCCGCACATCTGGCGCCTGCTGTGCCGCATCTGCGGGCGCAGGTGACCGGGTTGCAACGGACAGCGCAGGCCATACATCTGGCGGGGGCCGATCTGCGGGCACGTCGGGTGATCATTGCCGCCGGGGCGCATTCCCGCGCATTGGCGCGCATGGCCGGGGACAAGGTGCCGCTCGAGACGGAACGCGGCTATCATGTGGAATGGGATATGCCTGTGGCACGCCTGAACAGGCCGGTCTGCCCGACAGAGCGGGGGTTCTACCTGTGCCCGATGGATGGCCGCTTGCGCGTCGCGGGCACGGTCGAACTGGGCGGTCTGGCGGCGCCGCCTTCGCCACACCGGATTGGGCGGCTGCTGGCGGGCGCGCGGGCACTTTTGCCTGATCTTGCCGAACCCGACCGGACATGGCTGGGCTTTCGACCTTCACTGCCCGACAGCCTGCCGGTGATCGGACCATCATCTGGGGGGACGGACGTGATCTATGCCTTTGGCCATGGGCATATCGGGGTGACACTGGCACCGATGACGGCACGGCTGGTGGCAGAGATCATCGCCGGAAGCCAGCCTGCAATCTCGGCCACATCCGCCCAGCGGTTCTGACGGGCAAGGGGCAACTGCCCTGGCAATCCGGCGCAGGGTCGTTGCTGATCTGCCCGCACCTTGCCAAAGTCGCCTGCGGAAAAACGCAATCAGCCGTCAGCGAAATCGATCCAGCAGCTTTTGCATCGGGCTGCGTGGATCTGCGGCAAGCGGGGCATCCGGTGTCTGCACTTGCGGCTTTATCACTGTTTCCGGCCCCGCCGCGTTCGTGTCTGGCTTTGGCTTTGGCTTTGGCGCTGACCCCGCCTGTGCAACCGCCGTGCCAAACGCCCCACCGTCCCCGGCGATCAGCGCTGCAGCGCCCGCCGTAATGCCTGCAAGCAAAGGGGCCAGCCAGGCCTGATCCGCCTTGGCAAAGTCCTGCAGCACATAATGGGCAACAAGGTCCTTATGCCCCGGATGACCGATTCCCAGCCGCAACCGCGCATACCCATCGCCCAGATGCCCGTGGATCGACCGCAGACCGTTGTGGCCCGCGTGCCCCCCGCCCTGCTTCAGGCGGAACTTGCCCGGCGCAAGATCCAGTTCATCATGCAGCACAACCACATCCGCCAGCGGCACTTTGTGAAAGGCCACCGCTGCCTGCACCGCCTGCCCTGACAGGTTCATGAAGGTTTCCGGCTTTAGCAAGATCACCTTTTCCCCGGCAATCCGCCCTTCTGCCACAAGGCCCTGAAAGCCTTTTTTCCACGGCCCAAAGCCATGATCCGCTGCAATCCGGTCAACGGCCATGAAGCCGATATTGTGCCGGTTGTTCTGATACTTGGCACCGGGATTGCCCAGGCCCACCAGCAATTTCATCACATGCCATCCCTTGGCTGCACCCCCCTTTCAATGCGGGCTTTGCCCCCGCTGGTCAAGCCAGCCCCCGAGAATCCGTTTTGTGATTGGCCCGGATCGGGCTAGACTGGCCGCATTGACGCACCCCAAGGGGGATTTGATTTTGAATGATATCTTCAAACAGGCCAAGCGGCTTGCACAGTTGTCTACGGTTCTTGGTCAAGATGTTCTGGTGCTTTTGCGGTTTGATGGCACCGATTCCATGAATGATCTGTTCTGCTATACGGTCGAGGCGCTGTCGACTGACCCGAACGTCGATTTCGATGCACTGCTGGGCACGCATGCGACCATCACCTATGAAACCCGCGCCCATCAGAAACGGTTCTTTGATGGCATCGTGACCGATGTCGAATGGGCCGGGCCGGGCGAGACGGGCATCCGCTATAACCTGACCCTGAGGCCCTGGTTCTGGCTGGCAGGAAAGCGGCGCAACCAGCGGATTTTCCATCGCCTGACGGTGGTTGAGATTCTGACCGAACTGCTAAATGCCTATTCCGGCCTGGGCAGCCCCGCGGTGAAAATGCGGCTGCAGCGTATCTATCCGCAGCTGGAATACACTGTCCAATACCGGGAAAGCGATCTTGATTTTGCCTGCCGCCTGATGGAGCGTTTTGGCATTTCCTATCATTTTTCCCATGCGGACGGCGACCATACCATGGTGCTGACTGATACGATTGACGAACATGACGAAATCCCCGGTAAAACGCGGCCTTATTTCGGCGCGGATGGTGACAGCGTCACCGATGAGGAGCGGTTCTGGAAATGGGCCCCGCAGCGCAACATGACCACCGGGGTCATCCGCCTGACGGATTACAACTTCAAGTTCCCGCGTGCGCAGATGCAGGTGCGGCGGCCGGGTGATGCCGCCTATGCGGAAGGCGATATCGAAAGCTTTGATTATCCGGGTGATTATCTTGATCTGGACCAGGGCAATGATGTCGTGGCCTTGCGGCTGAATGCGGAAGCCGCGCGCGACCATCGCCACCGCGCGTCCGGCGATGTTGCCAGCCTGTCGTCCGGGATGGTCCTGACGCTGACAGGCGATGCCCTGCCGGGTACGGCGAAAGGCAAGTTCCTGTGCCTTAAGGCGCAGCACCGCTATGCGTCGGATTCCTACGGCACCGGCGGGCAGGCAGGCGACAAGGAATCCTTCGTCGGACAATATGTCTTTGCACCGGCGGACGCCCCACTGGTGCCGGAACGCAAGACCCCGCTTGCCATCGTGCAGGGGCCGCAGACCGCCGCTGTCGTCGGGGCGGGCGAGATCGACTGCGACGAATATGGTCGGATCCTCGTGCGGTTTCACTGGGATCTGGACAATAAATTTTCGATGCGCTGCCGGGTCAGTCAGAACTGGGCGGGGCAAGGCTGGGGCGGCATGGTGATCCCGCGCATCGGCATGGAAGTGGTTGTCGAGTTTCTGGAGGGCGATCCGGACAAGCCGCTGGTGACGGGCTGTGTCTACAACGCCAAGTCGATGCCACCTTATTCGCTGCCGCAGAACAAGACGATGTCGGTGTTCAAATCACAGACGCATCAGGGTGGTGGCTTCAACGAGATCAGCTTTGAAGATGAAAAGGGACGCGAGCGTATCTTTGTGCATGCGCAACGCAACCATGACACGGTGGTGGAACTGAACCGCAACAGCAACGTCGCCGTGGTTGAGACCACGACGGTGGGTGTGGACCAAATCCTGACGGTCGGCAACGATCAGATCACCAATATCGGGGCGAACCAGATCACCAATATTGGTGCAAACGCGCAGCTGAATATCGGGGCGCTGTTGCAGACCTCGGTCGGGGCGAATGTCGAATACACCGTTGGTGGCAGCCAGATTTCGACCTATGCGGCAAACCTGCAGGAAACCATGGGGGCCAATCTTTCCACCGATATCGGGGCCAGCCACTTTCTGACAATCGGCGCGAATGCGGAAGAAGAAGTGGGTGGCGACAAGGTGATTTCGGTGGGCGGCACGCTGACGCTGGCGGCCACGAAACTTGCGTTCAGTGTGGTGGAAGAGATTTCGCTGACAGGGCCGGGGGGATCGATCTCGATCTCGGCGGGCGGGGTCAAGGTGAACGGGATCAAGATTGATCTGAACGGCAAAACCTCGATGACCGTGCCGACGCCGGGGCAGGCGGCGTCACTGGCACTGGCGGCCAAGGATGAGGCACCGCTGGTCGAACCCTGCCCACCACCATGACAGGAAAGGATTGAACGATGTTGCCAGTTGCGCGCGTGACGGATGTGCATATCTGCCCGATCTGCGGGCCGAACATGATTGTGAAGGGCAGCCCGATGCATACGGCGGATGGCCTGCCCATTGCGCGGATGGGTGATACGACGGCCTGTGGGGCAACCATTGTGCTGGCGTCATTCACGCATACGGCGGATGGGCTGGGCGTGGCTTACCTCGGTTCACTCACCAGCCATGGTGGGGTGATCACGACGGGGTCACCGATGCATACGACAACACCCTAGGCAAGAAAGGTGTCGTCAAACGGCACGGTGCGGGTGGTGCCGTCTTGGCCGGTGATTGTCAGGCTGCCGGGGCCGGGGGTGATGCTGGCCACTGGCGCGGCCGTGGGCCAGTGAATGGACCCGATGATATGGCGCACCGTTTGCGTGCCGCCAAGATCCAGTGCCGTGGGCTGGCCTGCAGCGGCAAGGGCTTCTTTGCCCGATAGGCCAAGCAAGGCGTGGCCCACGCCTTCCTCTACCCCCAGGACGCCGGTATGGCGCGATGACCAGGGGGCATAGAACCGCCCGCCGTTCGAATGCCAGAACATGGTCAGGGGCAGCCTGTCGGCCCGGCGCAGGGACAGGAACAGATCACCACTGGCACGGGCGACCGCCGTCCAGCCAAAGGCCAGCCCGGGTGCAGCGATGGCCGTGACGAAATCCTCATGCGCCGGCGCCAGCGGGTAATGGCCCAGATCAACCGTGCCACCGCCGGCCAACGGAAAAGCCTGCAGCGGCGCACGGGCGGGGTAGGCAAGGGCCGAGCGGCCATGCGCGGGATCGGATTCAGGGGCGGTGGCGGGGGTTTCGCACCAGCGCAGGGCCGAGGTGGTGATGCGGCCGCCTTGCGGCAGGGCGATCATCGCGTGGTTGGCGACCGGCACAGCGCCAAACCCACCGGTAAACACATGGCTTTGGTAGATGAACGGGTGTTCATCCTGCAGGCGCAAGGTTTTTGTGACCTCTGCCCCCATGACCTTGCGGGTCAACCGGTAATGCCCCGCCTGCCCTTCCCAATCGCCATTTGCCGTCCAGCCATGCAAGGGGGCGTGGTCATTGCTGCCATCACCGAAAGGCGCGCAGAAGAAATCACCCTTGAGCCAGGCCTGGTGCGGTGGCGCGGTGGCGGGCACCTCATCCGCAGCCCAGGGCGCGCGGTGCAAGGGCGCGCTGGTCTGCCCCTGATCTTGGACCTGAAGGTTCGCAATCGCACCGCCCTGGTGATGAAATTCCACCCGGATACCACGCGCCTGCAGGATTTCCATCAATACATCCTTTGCCGAGATTTCATCAGAACGCGCGTTGACGCGTTTTCCTGCCCTGCCTATCACGATGAAAGCACAAGGAAAGGTCTTTGCCATGCCCACCTGGATTGATGTCTGCGCGACGGATGAGATTGATGATGAAGATGTCATGCCATGGGATCATGCGGGGCGGCATTTTGCGATTTACCACGCGCCGGATGGGCAGTTCTTTGCGACCGATGGCCTGTGCACGCATGAGCATGTGAAACTGGCAGGCGGGCTGGTGATGGACCATGTGATCGAGTGCCCAAAGCACAACGGCCGGTTCGATTACCGCACGGGCGAGGCGCTTGGCGCGCCGGTTTGCGTGAACCTGAAAACCTATCCTGTGCGCGTGGAAGGCGACATGGTGCAGATCGCGCTGGATTGATCGTTCGCAATTGCCTGAACGGGCCGCTCATCACGCCCTTCGGTTGTTCTTCGCTGCGCACCCCAGCGAAGAACAACCCGAAAGGGGCGTGATGAGCGGCCCCTTTCCCTGCTAGCCCTGTTCGACCAGCTGCTTCTGCTCACCCAAGCCTTGAATCCCAAGGCTGACCACCTCACCCTCACGCAAATAGCGCGGCGGTTTCATGCCCATGCCCACGCCGGGCGGTGTGCCGGTGGAGATCACATCGCCCGGGTGCAGGGTAAAGAACTGCGACAGGTAGGCGATGATATGCGCCACGCCGTAGACCATCGTTTTGGTTGACCCGTTCTGCATGGTCTGATCGCCAACCTTCAGCCACATCGACAGGTTCTGCGGATCGGGCACCTCATCACGCGTTACCAGCCATGGGCCGATCTGACCAAAGTTGTCGCAGCTTTTGCCCTTGGTCCACTGGCCTGAACGTTCCGTCTGAAACGCGCGTTCGGACACGTCATTGACCACGCAATAGCCCGCCACATGATCAAGCGCATCCGCCTCGGACACGTATTTCGCGGGCTTGCCGATGATGACGCCCAGCTCCACCTCCCAATCGGTCTTGATCGATCCGCGTGGCAGCAGGATGGGGTCGTTCGGGCCACAGATGGCGGACGTGGCCTTCATGAAGATCACGGGTTCGGGTGGCACCTGCAGGCCGCTTTCGGCGGCGTGGTCGGCATAGTTCAGGCCGATGCAGATGAATTTGCCGGTGCCTGCGACACATGCACCGATGCGCGGCGGGGCGCCGGTGACGAAGGGAAGTTTTTCGGGGTCAATGGCAAGACTGTCAAGACGGGTCAGAACCTCGCCTGACAGGTCTGGGATGACGCCCGACAGATCGCGCAGCTTGCCTGCTGCATCCAGCACCGCCGGTTTTTCGGCTCCCCTTGGGCCATAACGCAGGAATTTCATGCCACCCCTCCCCTGATTTGCGGGCAGCCTAACGGGGGCGTCAGGAAACCGGAAGGGGGGTCAGGCCGACTGCGGCACGGAAGACGGGTTCGCGCACGTCAACCTCTTGGCCAAGGAAGCGGTTAGCGGCGGGGGTGCACAGCCAGAGGATGGCCTGTGCGGGGTCTGTCACGGGGGCAAGGCTTTCGCGCGGAAGCTGGCTGACGGGGTTGAGGCCGCTGGCGCGAATTTCGCCTTGCATGTCGGTATCAACGACACCGGGGGCAAGGCCAAAGATGCGCAGGCCATGGCTGGCATATTCCTCATGTGCGGCGCGGGTCAGCATGGCAAGGCCAGCCTTGCCGCTGCAATAGGCGGACCAGCCTTCCAGCGGGCGGCGGGCGGCA
>JALOSO010000121.1 GCA_025458385.1 Paracoccaceae bacterium
CAGACCCCGTCCCTTTCGCCACAAGATGCGCTTGTCGCTGTCATGATCGCCGTCTCCGCATCGGATGAGCAGATGCGCACGACCGAACTGGTTGCCATCAACCGGATGGTCAACCAGATGCCGGTGTTTCAGGGCTATGACCCCGACCGCATCCGCCAGATCGCGCAGACGGTGTTCGACCTGTTCGAAGAGGAAGAGGGGCTGGATGCCCTGTTCGGCCTGATCCGCGATGGCCTGCCCGCCAAGCTGGTGGAAACCGCTTATGCCATGGCCTGCGACGTGGCCTCCGCCGATGGCAATGTGCGCCAGCTGGAACTTGAGATGCTTGAGGAAATCCGCGACCAACTCGCCGTTGACCGCCTGCATGCCGCCGCCATCGAATGGGGTGCACGCGTACGGCACATGCGCGTTTGACCTCGGGCCGCTCTTTGCTCCCTTGCGGTCGCTCATCGCTGGGTTCAAGCGAAGAGCGACCGCAAGGGAAGCGATGAGCGCGGCTTCCCCACACGGCCGCCGCCTCTCCTTATCCGCCCACCGCGCATGTCAACGGGCGCCTTGCGGCACGCCCCCGCGAAGAGCGACCGCAAGGGAGGCGATGAGCACCCCCGCTAGCCAAATCGCCGCCGGGGCACCTGGTCCGCAATGAACCCCGCCAAGGCCGCCACCGCCCTGCCGGGCTGTGGCGCACAGAGCAGCGCGATCTCCGCCTCTGCCAACTCTGGCCAGCCCTCCAGCACCGCCAACCCCGCAGGCACCATCGCCCGTGGCATCACGGTCACCCCCAGGCCCGCCCGCACGGCCGCAGTGCAGCCTGCAAAACTGGGCGATGTAAACACCCCGGTCCATGCCACCCCGCCTGCGTCCAGCGCCGCCAGTGCCCGGCTGCGATACACACATGGCGCCGGCGACAACACCAGCGGCACCACCCCCGAAAGTGCAATCTGCCGCGCCGCCACCCAGACCAAAGCCTCGCGCCACAAGGGCCGCGCCATCACATGCCCCTTTCCCGGGTCTTGCTTGATGATCACCACATCCTGCGCGCCGGCCTCAAACTCCGCGATCAACGGCAGTGTCAGCGAACAGGCCACATGCAACTCTACCCGCTCATGCGCCGCAGCAAACACCCCGAGGATATCCGGCAGATAGGCCGATGCAAAATCCTCAGGGCTACCGAACCGCACCACCCCTGCAATCTCATCCCCTGTGAACCGCTCCACCAGCGCCGCGCCCTGCGCCAATATTGTTCGCGCCGGCCCCAACAAGCGTTCGCCTTCCGCCGAGAGCCGCACATTCCGCGTATCCCGGTCCAGCAGACGGCAACCCAAAAGCGCCTCCAGCCGCGCCACCTGCCCCGATACTGCGGATTGTGACCGCCCGATCATCCCGCCAGTTCGCGAAAAACTTCTTGTTTCCGCAAGGGTCACAAAGGTGCGCAGCAGCGCAAGGTCGACATCTCGCATGCATTCATCCAATAACCAGATTAATCATATTTATTCTTCGCGTTTCTCTTTTCAATCACAATCCGGCAAACCGCCTGTCGCTGCGTCAGAACAAGGGACAGCCATGAATTCCGCCATCCTTCTTGAAAACCTTATCTCCCCTATCACCCTTGCCTTCCTGCTTGGTGTGATCGCCACCCTCATCAGATCCGACCTCGAAATCCCCGAACCCGTCATCCGCATCTTTGCCATCTTCCTCCTCCTCTCCATCGGCATCCAGGGCGGGCGCGAGCTTGCCGGCGCCGATCTTGGCAACCTTCTCGGCGCCATCACCCTCACCGGTTTTCTCGTCATCTCCATCCCCGCTTTCGCCTTCCTCGTTGCCCGCCACATCATCGGCCTTGATGTGCGCAATGCCGCAGGCGTCGCCGCCCTTTACGGCTCTGTCTCTTCCGTCACCTTCGTCGTTGCCCGCGCCTATGCCGAAGGCGCCGGCACCCCGATGGAGGGGTATATCACTGGGCTCGTCGCCCTCATGGAACTCGGCATCCTCGTCGCCCTGTTCTACGGCCGCCTTGCCCTTGCCCGGACCGAGACCACCGCCACCACCGGACTTGGTGCCATCCTCTCCGAAACCCTGCGCGGGCGCGGCCTCCTGCTCCTCGGCGGCGGCCTCATCATGGGCGCTGCCATCGGCGAGAAAAACTTTGAACGCATCGAGCCGTTCTTCGTCGACCTGTTCCGCGGTGTGCTGGTGCTGTTCCTGCTGGAAATGGGCATGACCGCCGCACGCCATCTGGGTGCGTTCCGTGCCGTCGGCCTCAAGATGCTCGCCTTCGGCATCACCATGCCGCTTATCCACGGTACCTTTGCCACCGGCCTTGCCACACTGGTCGGACTGCCCGTCGGGTCTGCCTTTGTCATCGGCGCGGTCGCCGCATCGTCCAGCTACATCGACGCGCCTGCCGCCGTGCGGGCCACTTTCCCCGAGGCGAACCCGTCGATCTACCTGACATCCTCGCTGGGCATCACCTTTCCTTTCATGCTCATCCTCGGGGTGCCGATCATCTATCAGATTGCACTTTTCTGGCAGTCTGCCCTCGGCTGAAACGAAAAAGGCCCCGCTCTAACAGCGGGGCCTTTCACAAATCGAACCTCAGTTCTCGCCGCCCGGTCTTGGTGGCTTCCCGGCCGCCAGATCGCGCGCCTGCACCACCCAGTCGTCACGGGTCACACGGCCCTTGAAGCCTTCAAGGTTGTCATCAACCCAGGCCACCTCGGCCGCTGTCCAGTTGGCGATCTGATCGAAATGCCAAAAGCCCAGCTTGTTGCACAGCACTTCCAGCTTTGGCCCAACGCCCTTGATCAGCTTCAGGTCATCACCCTTGCCCCCCCGCGGGCCAGTCAGGGCCGCCGGGCGGCTGAGCGCACCTGCAACAGGCTTGGCCGCCGCACCGCCCATCAACGCTTGCGGGGCTGCCACAGGCAAAGGCCCGAGCGAGGGCTTCGTCACCTCATGATCCCGCGCCGCAGCCCGTGCTGCCGCCCGCAACCCATCGACCTCGGACTGCAAGGCAGCGATCTGCGCCGCCTGCCCTTCGCCCGCCTTGCGGCAGGCCACCAGATCGGCGCGCAGCCGATCAGCCTCGGCCGTATCGGCAGACGGCGCCACCGTGCCGTCGCTGCTGGCCCGGCCCCAGATGATCCATCCGGCAATCAGCCCGATCAGCCCCGCCAGCGCCAGCAGGAACCAGATCTCACCCAGCAGAAAACCCCATTCCTTGAACATCAAACCTCTCCTGCCAATTCCCCTCGGGGCATGTGCCCGGTTCCCACCATGTCGCCTATTCCACCCATGTGATCGTCGTGCGCCGGTTCTGCGCCTTGCCGTCTTCTGTCGCGTTATCGGCAATAGGTTGCGCCGCACCAAAACCGATTGCCTTAAGCGTGCCTGGCGGTATGCCGCGTTCCACCAGGGCAAGACGCACCGCTGTGGCCCGCTTCTGGCTAAGGCCAAGGTTCATCTGCGCATCGCCCGTGCTGTCGGTATGCCCGCCGATCACGGCCCGCAGGTCAGATCCTTCCGCGCAATGGATCATCACTGTCGCCAGACTGTTCAGCACGGCAGTCGCACTTTCATCCAGCACATCTGACGCCGACAGGAAATTGATTTTCGCGCTGTCCAGCACCGCCTGGGTTTCCGCCTCGCAATTCGCGCGTGACACGGCAAAATCCGGCACCGGCAACCAGTAGCCGCCCGCATAACGCTGTGGCATCCCCGTTGCCGCATTGGTGCGCCGATCGCCATTTGTACCGTTGGCGGCCGCCGCTGACAGCGTCAGCGCAACATCTGCCCCCATGTCCGCCTGCATCGCCGCCTGCATCGCGGCCAGATCGACGCCAAGTCCGGCCTCGGCCGCAACGCTGATGGCCCCGGGCGCTGCGTCGATGCGCAAGCTTTCAAGGTCCGGCAGATAGCGCGACAGGCTGGCGAACACCCCGATATTGCCATTGGGCCCCAAAAGACCCTGCTTCACACGTTCCGCCCCGGCGATTCCGTCCAGACCCAATGCCTCGGCCAACATCCCAAGATCCAGGCCCGGCGGCAGTTTGCCAGTGATGGACGCGCCGTTGAATGCATCATAAAGCACCTGAAACGCCGCCGGAGTACCGTCATCCCGCAGGGTGATCTCTTCGGTCACCGTTCCGGCCGGAAGGCCCGCAAGTGCCGCGCGCACCGCGCCAAGCTGATCAGGCCCCAGTGCCACGCCACTGATTGTCAGACTGTTGTCACTGACCAGAATCTGCCCGGTTTCAAGCGGCCGCAACGCTGCAACCCCGGCAATCGCCAGCGCTGTCCAGCCTTCGGGCGCACCCGATGCGATGTTCAGGTTCGCCGCGCCCTCGCCCCAACCCGCCTCGGCCAGGGCCACCTGCACCAACCCGCTGGGGACCACGCCATCGGCGACAAAGACGGCCGGGGCCGCGGGCTTGATCAGGCGCGCAGCAAAGGGCTGCACCGTGGGCACAACGGTCAGCGCATCGATCACCACGCGCCGCCCTGCCACCGCGTCGGCGGCAACAAGCAGCGTTGCCCGCTCGGCCTCGGTATCTGCGAAACCGGTCAGACGGATGTCGCGGCCGCTGACCTCGGGCAAGACCGGATGCACAGACCCTGCAACCGCCGCAAGCGACCGCGCCGCAATGCCATTCTCGATCTCGACCGCGCTTTTGCCCTGCGCATAATAGCCAAGCCCCCCGATCCCGAGGGCCAGAAACGCAAGCCCCGCCAAACCACGCATCACAGCACCCCGCCCCTTTGCCTGTCGGCGTTTTATGGTGGGTTACGCGCCCCACATCAAGATAAACCATGCCCCGTCTAGCAACGACCGCGCCCCACAGCTGGTCCGGCGACAGCGCCGCCCTGTTGGCTGTCCTAGCCGTAAAGCCCTGCCCAGCGGCTGATCAGCCGCCCTTGCAACACGCGCGCGCGCCGCGTCCACGCCTCGCCGCCTTCCGGGTCTTCCATTTCATCCTGCCGCAACGCCGCCCGCCGCGGCACGTCGGCGGCGTAGATTGCAAAGGCCAGCTGTCGCCCTGCCGGCGGCGTGATGAAACCCGCAAGGCCAGAGACAAAGTTCAGCGTCCCGCTTTTGGCCCGCACGCGGACCGGATCGCCCTCGATCACCTCGCCCGCCGCATCACGCATGCCGATATCACGCAGAATGCCCGGCAACAGTGACCCCGCCCGCAGCCTAGGGCCACCGACCAGCATGCGCACGATATCGGCCGCCGTTGTCTGCGACGCCGCCCCAAGGCCCGAGTGATCGACAAAGGTGCTGGTCATGCCCAACGCCTCTTTCGCCCACAAGGTCATCGCCGCCGCACTTTGCGGCAAGGTCGGCTGCGCCGAGGTGGTCAGGCCCACCGCCTCGGCCGTCAGGTTGGTTGAAAACCGCAGCATATCGGCCAGCAACCGCACAAGCGTATCGCTTTGATCCTGTGCCACCGTCTCGCCCTGTGGCGGCGTTGGTATAGCCACCGGATCAGGCAGGGTCACGCCCTGTGCAGCCGCCAGCCATTGCAGCACCTCGCCCGCATAAAGCCCCGGTTGCCGCACTGGCAGCCAGCGGCTGCCTTCGCGCCCAAGGGCGCCACGCGCAACCGACCAGTTGTCGCGCTGCACCCCCGCCTCGAATGCGAAAAGCGGCAGGTCACGGTCGACGACCCGCATCGTTGCCAGACGCACCGGCGGCACAAAGGCATCGCTGCGCGCATCCATCGCAAGGCTGTAATCCCCATTGGTGCGCCGCCAACTGAAATGCACCCGGTTGAAATTCAGGTTCAGCCCCGAAAGGCTGGGGTTGTAGCTCACGTAATCCGGCTGATCCCTGTCAACACGCGCAATCGCCGGCAGCGCGCCTTCGAACACGTGAAAACCACCCGTGACCCCCTTGATCCCCGCCCCTGCCAGCCTTTCTGCCAGGCCCGCCAGTCGGTCTGTATCCAATGTCGGGTCACCCCCGCCCACCAGCACCAGATCACCTTGCACGATCCCGTCGCGCAGGGGCCCTGTCGCCACAACCCGCGTCGCAAAGCGATAGGCCGCCCCCAGCGTTTCAAGCGCGTAAAGCGAGGTTACGGTCTTCGTCACGCTTGCGGGCGGCACCGGTGTATCGGCACCTTCCGCCTCGATCACCTGCCCGGTCGCGGCATCCGCCACGACAAAGGTCACAATCCCCGTCAGCTTTGCCTCGGCAATCAGGCTGGCGACACTGGGCTGCGCCACCCGTGGCTTGCCACCGCGCGGCACCGGGAACAATGATGTCAGCGGGGCCTCGGCCCGCAGATGCTGCGGCAGCAGCGGCATTGCCGTTGCCGCCAACAACCCGGCAAGGATGCCCCGCCGTGTCAGATGCTGTCGCACAGATTGCCCCGATCCCTGATCATGCCTGCCCCTTCCCCCTTTCAGCGTCCCGCCTTGCCTGCGCCCTGATTGCTGTTGATGATGCATCATTCAAGGGCATATTGACAAAGCACCAGGCCGGCGGACGACGGCTGCCGATCCCTTCGCCCTGCGCCACCCGATCGACCCTGAACGCCCGCGCCGCCACGCTCAGCCGCGCCGCCACGCCAGAACCGGGCCGCGCCAGCACCCCGACCGGAACGCTGCGCAAGATGTCGCGCCAGCGCCCCCAGCGGTGAAACTGCACCAGGTTATCGGCCCCCATCAACCAGACAAAATGCACACGCGGATAAAGCTTGCGCAACGCATCGATGGTATCCGCCGTCGCCCGCGTGCCCAGCACCGTCTCCAACGCCGTGACCTTTACCTGCGGATGCTGCATCACGGCCCGCGCCTGCGCCAGCCGCTGTGCCATCGGCGCAGGTTGACGCGCCTTGAGCGGATTGGCCGGCGTCACCAGCCACCACACGGCATCCAGCCGCATCCGCTTCATCGCCTCGCGCGTCAGTTGTACATGCCCCCCATGCGCCGGGTCAAAAGACCCGCCCAACAGCCCGACAACCATGCCTTTGAACGCAATGGGAAAGCCCTGACGCAACGCAAGCCTCCCTTGCCTTCTGCTTTGCCGCAGTTTTGGCGGCCTGCCTGACTGCTGTAAAGCCGAATTCGCTTGACCCCGGATTTTTACTTGACATAAATCAAGCATACCACTTGACAAAGGTCAATCATGCTGGACTCCATCGCCCGCTTGCGCCGGTTCAACCGTGCCGTCACCAAGGAAATCGGCGCGCTTGACACCTCTTATCTTGGCCGCGGTCGTCCTTTGGGCGTGGTGCGTGTTTTGCAGATGGTCCGGCCAGATGGCAGCGATATCGCCGATATCCGGGCCAGACTGGCCCTCGACGCGGGCTTGCTTAGCCGCATTTTGCGCGGGCTTGAGGATGAGGGACTGCTTGCCCTTGAAACCGCCCCCCAGGACCGCCGCCGCCGCATTGCGCGCCTGCTGCCTGCCGGACAGGCCGAGATGGCCGCATACGAGGCTTTGGGCCATGCCAAGGCGCAAGAGGTTTTCATGCGTGCAGGCCGCCGCCAGACCGAATTGATCAAGGCGATGGATCTGATTGCGACAATCATCCTGAAGGATCAGGTCGACATCCGCCCCGATGATCCGGATTCGCCTGCCGCACTGGCCTGCCTGTCGCGTTACTACGCCCTTCTTTCCGCCCAGATTTCGGGCGTGACGCCGCAGATGCTGACACTTCCCTTGGCGGACCCGCCAAACTATCGCCCCCCGCTTGGGGCCTTTCTGATCGCCTGGTCCGATGATCTGCCAATCGGCTGTGTGTCTTTGCGGCCGTTTGCGCCCGGCGTGGCCGAAATCAAGCGGCTATGGATTGACCCCGACGCCCGCGGGCAGGGACTTGGCCGCCGCATGATGCGTGCCATCGAAGCGGAAGGCCGCGCCCTTGGCTACCGAGAGTTGAAACTGGACAGCAACACAAGCCTTGCCGCAGCAATCGCGCTGTATCGCAGTGATGGCTGGACGGATATCCCGCATTACAGCGGCTTTCCGTCAAACGTCTGGATGGGCAAACGCCTCTGACCGTTGCAGCCACTCCACCTTGCCGCTACATAGCCCCCAACGATTTCGCACCCCGAGGGAGCCCGTCATGGCAAGCTACCAGTACGTCTATCACATGGAAGGCGTCTCCAAGACCTATCCCGGTGGCAAGAAGTGCTTTGAAAACATCCACCTGAACTTCCTGCCCGGCGTCAAGATCGGCGTCGTCGGCATCAACGGCTCCGGCAAATCCACCCTCTTGAAGATCATGGCCGGCATGGATACCGATTTCAAAGGCGAGGCCTGGGCCGCCAAGGGTGCCCGCGTCGGCTATCTTGCCCAGGAACCCTACCTCGACCCCAAACTCACCGCCAAGGAAAACGTCATGCTCGGCGTCGCCAAGGAAACCGCCATCCTTGAACGCTACAACGAACTCGCCATGAACTATTCTGACGAAACCGCCGATGAAATGGCCGCCCTGCAAGACCAGATCGACGCCGGCAACCTCTGGGAGCTTGAAGCCTCCGTCGGCGTCGCCATGGATGCCCTGCGCTGCCCCCCCGATGATGCCGATGTCGAAACCCTGTCAGGTGGTGAACGCCGCCGCGTCGCCCTCTGCAAGCTCCTCCTCGAAAAGCCCGACATGCTGCTCTTGGACGAACCCACCAACCACCTCGATGCCGAATCCATCGCCTGGCTGCAAAAGCACCTGATCGCCTACAAGGGCACCATCCTCATCGTCACCCATGACCGTTACTTCCTTGACGATATCACCTCATGGATCCTTGAGTTGGACCGTGGCCGTGGCATCCCCTACGAAGGCAACTATTCCGCATGGCTCGAACAAAAGGCCAAGCGCATGGCGCAAGAGGCGCGTGAGGACAAGACCAAGCAGAAGGCCCTTGAGAAAGAACTCGAATGGATCCGCTCCGGCGCCAAGGCCCGCCAGTCCAAAGGCAAGGCCCGCCTC
>JALOSO010000122.1 GCA_025458385.1 Paracoccaceae bacterium
TGACGTTGCCCCCGAGTTTTATCCAGCATGAGCGAGACTCCGGGTTTGAGTTTTGCCCATTTGGGCGGGTTGGGCAACGGGGTCTGGCGCGGAGCTTCGCGGGTTGCGCAGCGTCAGGTCCCGTTGTGGGGCGAAGGTTTGGGCGAATGCGGCGGGCGTCTGCCAGCCGAGGCGGGAATGGGGCCGTTCGGTGTTATAGTCTTTGCGCCAGGCGGCCAGCATGACGCGGGCATGGTGCAGGGACGGGAACAGGGTTTCGTTCAACAACTCATCGCGCAGACGACCATTGAAGCTTTCGATGAAGGCATTCTGGGTCGGTTTGCCGGGTGCGATATAGTGCCAGTCAAACTTGCGATCATCCACGAACTTCAGGATCGCGTTCGAGGTGAACTCGGTCCCATTGTCGCTGACGATCGTCTGGGGCTTGCCGCGGGCGTCAAACAGCGCGGCAAGTTCCCGCGCGACCCGAGCCCCCGACAGAGAGGTGTCGGCGATCAGGGACAGGCATTCCCGCGTGCAGTCGTCGACCACCGTCAAGATCCTGAACCGGCGGCCATCGGTCAGCTGGTCGGACACGAAGTCCAGCGACCAACGTTGGTTCGGCAACAATGGCAGCACCATCGGGGCCCTTGTGCCCATGGCCCGCTTGCGCCCTCCGCGACGGCGCACGTGCAACTGCTCTTCGCGGTAGATGCGGAACAGGCGCTTATGATTGACCTCATGGCCTTCACGCCGAAGAAACACGTGCAGCCGACGGTAGCCGAACCGGCGTCGGACCTTGGCCAGTTCTTTCAGCCGCTCCCGCAGCATAGGGTCATCCTGGCGGATTACCTCATACCGCATTGTCATCCGGCAACAGCCGATCACCCGGCACGCCCGCCGTTCGCTCATCTCGTAACTTGCCACCAGATGAGCGACCGCTTGCCGCTTGGCGGCGGGCGTCACCACTTTTTTCCAAGCAGATCCTTCAGCGCGGCATTGTCGAGCATCGCATCAGCGAGGAGCCGCTTCAGGCGGGCATTCTCGTCTTCCAGCCCCTTCAACCGCTTCGCCTCACTGACTTCCATGCCGCCATATTTGGCCTTCCACTTGTAGACGGTTGCATCGCTGACACCGTGCTTGCGGCACAGATCGGCGACGGAAACCCCAGCCTCATGCTCTTTCAGAATGCCGATGATCTGGTCTTCGGTGAACCTGCTGCGCTTCATCTCTGGTCCTTTCGGTTGGGCCAGAGTCTACCTCAAACTGGATTAGGTGGAGGGGGCAACGTCACGGTGGAGGGGGCAACGTCACGGGGCATGCCGCAGCATTCGCCAACGCTGCTGTATGAGAACGCCACTTGTGGCGGCATCGAGAGTTTCGACAACGAGAATGTTGTATGCGTGACTTCCGCGGCCTTCCTGGACGGCCTCGAAGGCGACGCGAACGACCAGATCGGTTCCGGGCAGGATCGGGCAAGAGAAGCGGATGCGGCTCAGTTCGGCTCCGATCAGGGGCTGATCGCCAAAGGGGCGCGCATCGACGACCATCCGCATGGTGAGCGCGAGGGCGTGCCAGCCACTTGCAGTGAGTTGCCCGAAAAATCCCTCGGCTGCGACCGCCTCGTCGAGATGCATTGGCTGCGGATCGAACTGACGCGCGAAGTCGATGGCATCCTCATGGGACAGGCGGCGTGCTTCGGTGGTGATCGTGTCACCCACCGCCATGAGCCTGTAGTCAGCCATGCATCTTCGCACCTTTGGTGATCTTGTCCACGATCTTCCTCTCGGCCCGGAGCGCTATACCAACTGTGTTTGCCTCATCGGCACCATGCTTGGCGAAGACCGATCGGTTGGCCTCGTCATCACCGGTGGCAAACATCTCCTCGATATAAGCCACCATTTCGACGCCACGCTCAAAAGCGCGATTGCGGATGTTCGTCAGCAGGTTGGCGGCGCCGGCCAAGACGATCACCGGTTGGACTGACATCGGGAGATAGGCGCGATCATCCCTGTCGCGATAGGTCTGCCCAACGATGTTGGGATTGGCACCGGTGATCCCGCTCATTAGGAACGCGGTCACGTTGAGCTTCTGCCACATAGCGAGATCGTCTCGCACGACGATCGCGATCTTTGTGTCGAACATGGTCATTCCTTTACAACGATCTGCAACGAAGCCAGGTCGCGCAACGAGGCCCGGACGCCTGGGGCCGATGGGCCCAACGCGGCATCGACCACTGCATTCACGCCATTCATCGCGGATTGCATAGCCGGGAGCGCTTCCTTGCAGTGAGGTGTCAGCGACAGTCGGTAGATTCGCCGGTCAGCAGGGTCTGGCACACGCGTCATCAGTCGCAATGCCACGAGCCGATCTATGACGCCTACGATGGTCGCACTATCGATCATTAACGTCGTACCGATCTCGGTGGCGGTGGAGTCCGGCACCTCCCAGACTGCCTGCAAGACCGCAAACTGGATCGGTGTGACGCCGTGCGGAGCAAGCGCTGCGCGCGACATGCGGGCGACCACCTTGGCTGCAGCACTTGCCTGGAAGCTGATGCAGGCACTTATCGATTCCATGCCCTCATTTTACTCGTATACAAGTCTATGTAAAGCGAGTGTCTTGTACTTCTAGCGATCGACGCCGCTGGGTGTGACCCTGCTCGACGAGCAGAGGCAAGCGACGTGAATCAAACGAAACTGCCTCCGGCAAACCCGGCACGGTTCAACCGCTTCCTTGGCCCAGTCCTCCTTGCACATTGAGGTAGCAAGGCACTTTACTGCACTCCGCCGCATTTCGACCTGCGCGCAGAACAACCAGTTGCCGCCCAAATCCGACGAAACAGCCTCTGGCAAATCCGGAACGCTCAACGGCCATGAGAAGCAACATTTCCTGTTGGATTTGCCGCAATTGACAACGAGCCAAGTTCAGTTTAGTTAGCGTTTAATAACTAACTAACGATGGGCGATCCATGCGTGTGCGCAAATCTGCCGATAACCGGAAGTCTGAAATCGTGGCGACGGCGCTGCGGTTGGCTGACGAACTTGGGCCGGACCGGCTGACGACTTTGGCTGTGGCAAAAGCTGTTGGCGTCACCCAGCCGGGAATTTTCCGTCATTTCCCGACCAAGCAGGATTTGTGGCTGGCTGTGGCGGCGCAGATTGCTGAAACCATGGCCGCCGCATGGGACGATGTGCTGACCACAACCCAATTGCCGTCCGAACAGCTCACAGCGCTCATCACCGTGCAATTGCGGCAGATTGCGGCTCATCCGGCGATCCCCGCCATTTTGCACTCGCGCGAGTTGCACACCGAAAACGCCGCCCTGCGCGGGCAATTCATGGCCCTGATGACGCGGTTTCAAGGCTTGCTGGTCGCGGCACTGACCCAAGGCCGCGTCCAAGGTGAATTGCGCGCCGATCTGGTGCCGCAGGATGCGGCCATTTTGCTGATCTCACTGGTGCAGGGTCTGGCCATTCGCTGGTCGCTCGGCCAGCGCAGCTTTTCGCTGGAAGATGAAGGCGGCCGGCTGCTCGCGTGTCAGATCAACCTGTTCCGCCCTATGCCCCATGCGGAGACAACGCCATGATGGCCTTGTCCAAACGCGCCGTATTCGCCATTGCCGCCGTCGGCACGCTTGCTGTCGGCGGCTGGTTCTTTCTCACCGAACGCCCATTATCTGTGCCGGTGGTGACAGCGATAGCAGATCAAACCACGCCGGTGCGGGTCTATGGGCTCGGAACGGTTGAAGCGCGGATCGTCTCGAAGATCGGGTTCGAAGTGGGTGCGGCGCTGGCGGACCTGCTGGTCGACAGCAACGAAACCGTGAAAAAAGGTCAGGCTCTGGCCCGCCTTGATCCCGCCCAACAGCAGGCCCGCGTCGCACGGGCTGAAGCGAGCGTAGCTGCAGCAGACGCCGCGATCCTGAAATCGCAGGCCAATGTCGCGCGCGCAGAAGCGGTGTTGGCGCAGCGCAATTCAGCCAATGCGCGCCAGAGGGAGTTGGCTGCACGCAGCATCACCGCAGCCAAATCGGCCGAGGAAGCGCAGCGCGATGTCGATGTGGCCGCTGCCGAACTGACGGTAGCGCAAAGCGACGTCGCAGTGATCCGCGCCCAGGCCGCCGACGCCCGCGCGGCGCTGCTTTATGAGCAGACCCTGCTTGCCCACCACACGCTGAGCGCGCCGTTCGATGCCATGATCGTGCAGCGCCATGCCGAAGCAGGCACTGTAGTGCGGGCGGGCGAAGTGATCTTCACCTTGATGGATGCCGGAACGGTCTGGGTGCAAACCTACATTGACGAAGGCCGCGCAGGCGATCTGGCACCGGGCCAGACGGCACACATCCGGCTCAGGTCGCTGCCGCATGACACCTTCACCGGCAATGTCGTCCGCATCGGCATCGAGAGCGATCGGGTGAATGAGGAACGCCGGGTTTGGGTCAGTTGCACCGATTGTCCGCCCCAAATGTTTCTGGGCGAGCAGGCCGACGTGCGCATCACAACCGCCACACTGACAGGCGCGCTTCTGGTGCCCGAAATCGCCATTCAGGGGTTTGACGGCCATCAGGGCCGTGTTTGGACCCTGCAGGACGGTCGGCTCACTCAGGTGGCGCTAACCTTTGGCCAGCGCACGGAAGATGCGCGTGCCGAAGTGGTTTCGGGGCTGCCGGCTGGCGCGCAGATTATCGCCAGTCCGGTCAAAGGGCTCGCCGAGGGGCGGCTCGCCCGCATCGCGGAGGCAAAGCCATGAACCTTGCCTTCCGCGATGTGCGCCACAATTTGTTCCGCTTCCTTTTGACCTGCCTCGGCCTGGGGCTGCTGATGACGGTCGTGCTGGCGATGATGGGCATTTACAACGGCCTTGTCGCCGATGCGCTGAACATCGTGAAGGCTCCGCAAGCCGATCTCTGGGTGGTCGAAGCGGACACGCAAGGGCCATTTGCCGAAGCATCGAAAATCCCGAATGATACCCGTGAAGCCGTGGCGCGCCTGCATGGCGTAGTCGAAACGGGCAGCATCACTTACCAGACTGTCGAGGCGCCATTTGAGGGCGCCACGCTGCGCCTCTATGTGATCGGCTATGAGCGCGGCCGCCTGGGTGGGCCGCACACCATCACCGAAGGCCGCGGGCTGCAGGCCAGCCATTTCGAATTGGTGGCGGATGCCAAGTCCGGCCTTTTTTTGGGTGACACACTTGTGCTGGGCCGCAACCGTTTCACCGTGGTGGGACTGGTGCGCGACACAATGAATTCGGGCGGTGACCCTGCAATCTTCATTACGCTAGCCGATGCGCAGGTGCTGCAAACACAGCTAGCGCCCTCCGCCGCCCGAGTGCAGGCCGCGCGCGGTGCAAGTGCGGGTGCTGCGGGTGGAGCAACGATTGCAGCGGTGATCGCGCGGCTTGACCCGTCGGTGGACGTGCAAAACGTCGCCCACACGGTCCGCCAGTGGAAGCACCTTGCCGCCCTGACGCAGAACGAACAGGAAGACATCCTGATCCAATCGGTGGTGGACAAGGCGCGCAAGCAGATCGGCCTGTTTCTCGGCATCCTGCTGACCGTATCGGCCGTGGTGATCGCGCTGATCATCTACACCATGACGATGGAAAAGCTGAAACAGATCGCCACGCTGAAACTGATCGGCGCTCCCGACAGTGTGATCATCGGGCTGATCGTGCAGCAATCGGTGGCTTTGGGCGCTGTGGGACTCATCCTCGGTCTCGGACTTATCCTTGCGGTGAAGGATTACTTTCCGCGCCGAGTACTTCTGGAGCCGGTCAATGCGTTGGCGCTGACGGGCATCATCCTTGTGGTTTGCGTGCTCGCCTCGGGCCTTGGCGTCCGCGCGGCGCTCAAGGTCGATCCCGCCACGGCATTGGGGGGCTGACATGGTGCAGGACAAGCGCAGCGCCATCGTCGAGGTCAGAGGGGTTGCCAAACACTATGGCGAGGGCGAAGCGCGCGTTGATGCGCTCCGCAGTCTCGATCTGACGGTGCATGCCGGTGAAGTAGTGGCACTGCTCGGCCCGTCCGGTTCTGGCAAGACCACGCTTCTCAATATCATCGGCTGCATCATCGACCCATCCAAAGGTCAGGTCAGCCTTGATGGCGAAATGGTCTATGACAATGCGTGGCTGCGCGGTGATTTGCGCCGCCTGCGGCTCGACAAGATCGGCTTCATCTTTCAGGCCCACAATCTGCTGCCGTTCCTCAATGCCGCCGACAATGTGGCGCTGGTGCTGCAATTGGCCGGCCAAAGTGCCGCCGTCGCACAGGCCCGCGCGCAGGAACTGCTCGATTACCTTGAGGTCGGCAACCGCGCCCGCGCCATGCCCGCGCTGCTGTCGGGCGGTGAAGCGCAACGCGTGGCGATTGCCCGCGCGCTGGCCAACAGCCCGCGCATTATTCTCGCCGACGAACCCACTGCCGCGCTCGATAGCAAGCGCGCCGGAATCGTGATGGATCTGCTGCGCAAGCTGGCCGCCGAACAGGATGCCTGCATCATTGCTGTGACTCATGACGAGAAAATTCTCGACCGGTTCGATCACCTGTTCCACCTGCGGGACGGGCGTCTTGAAGACAAAAAGGAAGACGCGACATGATAACGACATCTTATCGATCGACGGGCCGATGGATTGCGGCCGGCATTGCGCTGGTGTTCGGCGTGCTCACCATCGTCTCCGGTGGGCAAGCATTGTTCGGCGATGCCGCAGCAAAAGCGGCTGCGGGCGACGCTGTTCCCTTCGTACTGTGGTTCAATTTCGCATCAGGCTTTGCCTATGTGCTCGCCGGGGTCGGGATTGTTATGCGCAAGCCATGGGCAGGCGCATTGGCCGCAGGGCTCGCGATCGCGATCCTTGCGGTGTTCATGCTGTTTGCCCTGCACATCCTGCGTGGCGGGGCCTATGAAATGCGCACCGTCGGCGCGATGGTTTTGCGTGCCGCTGTCTGGGTGGGTATCGCAACCTATTTGCGCCGGTCGGCAAAAGCGGCCGCGTCCGGCGCATGATCATGGCCGGTCGTTTGGCGTTTCTACTGATCGATCCTGATGATCGCTTTTCAAAATTGGCAGGCCACCCCGCTCGGGCACAAAGGGGCCGACGCATATCCCCCGCTTGACCTCGGGAAATGTTCACCTCCCACGCGGCTCGCAAGTTGCGTGTGGCCGAACTGGTGATCACTTCAGCCTAAAAAAGCATCATCAACAACAAAACCACACGCACCCATGGTCCTTTTCGGAGCCAGTCACGCTGGCCGGAACGCGGTGCAGATGGCAGGGTCGGTTTCGATGCGGGCGGCGCCGATCAGGTCGAGGCAATAGGGGACGGCAGGAAACACTGCAGACAGGCAGGTTGCGATCGCCGAGGGTTTGCCCGGCAAGGTGATGACAAGGGACTTGTCGATGATGGCAGCCGTCTGGCGTGAAAGGATCGCCGTCGGCACCTCGCGCAGCGAGACCATCCGCATCGCCTCGCCGAAACCCGGCAATTCGCGATGCTCTAGCAGGGCCAACCCTTCTTGTGTCTGGTCGCGCAGAGCCGGCCCCGTCCCCCCCGAGACAAGCACAAGATCAGCTTTCAGGCTGGAGCAGAAGCGTTTCAGCGTATCGGCAACCTTTCCAGCCCCATCCGGGATGATGGCGCGGGAGATGCGGAATGGGGTCGTGATGGCAGCCCCGAGCCAGCTTTCCATCGCCGGTCCGCTCTTGTCGGGATAGACCCCGGCAGAGGCGCGGTCCGATACGGTGATGACGCCGATCAGCGCCATGTCAGGCGGCCTCTGCCACGGCCAGTGTTCTTTCCGCCCAACAGACGATGGCTTCGGCATCCGGCGGCAAAGCCTCTACACCGTCGCCAAAGAAGGCGACGAAGGCATCCTGGTTGAGCGCATTGACGCCGACGATCACAGGAATGCCGCGCGACACGGCTTCGACGATCACCGGCACCATGCCGCGGCCTGTCGATTCCTGTTTGCCGAACTTGTTGATGATGAGAATTTCCGCGCCATCAAGGCGTTTTTCGACCTCGATCGCCACTGTCTCGATGGCATCGGCATCCATCAGGCATCCGCGCGCCAGAAGGCCGCGCTGCTGGCTTATGGGAAGGCGCGGGCCATCCGGGAGAACCTTCAACTCCATGTCACAATGATGGCGGCCGGGCAAAGCCGTGTTCGCCTGCACGGTGCCGCACAGCCGGATGCCGCGCCTTTTCATGAGTATGGCCGCCTTGGACAACAGCTTGTCTGTCCCGCCGCGGCCCTCAGCCCTGACACTTGCAATGCGCATTTTCATCCCCTCCGGCGGATCATGTGCTGGAAGGCTAGCGCCAAGGCGATTTTGAAGACTTGATATATATCAACCGAAATGCGGGATGAACCATTGGCGCGGGTCGCCCCGATCAGCCCTCTTCGTTGCGCGGGAAGGGCAGAGCAACGCCGGAGGTCGAACCATCCCAATCCGGCCCGTCAATCAGATAGTCGGGACGGGCGATGGCTTTCAGCTTTTCACGGTCGGTGATGATGACACGCGAGCCATCAACTTTCACGCCATCGGCTTCCAGCGCCTTCAGTGCGCGCGACAGGTTTTCCGCCGTCATGCCGAGATAGGAGGCAAGCAGACGCTTCTCCACCGTCAAGGTGAAAGTGGCGACGTCACCGGCATATCGCGATTGACGGTAAAGATAGGCGGCGATGCGTTCATGTGAGTTGCGCAGTTTCAACGCTTTGGCATGGCGCACCACGGCGCGGTAGCAACCGGCGAGTTCGTTCATGCAGGACACAGCAAACTCCATGTCGCGCCGGAAAACCGATCGGATGTCGCTCGCCGGCACCAGAATAATGCGAGTGCGCGCCATAGTCCGCGCTGACATCAAATATGGCTGATCCTTGATGCAGGCGGCCAGAATGAATGAGCCGACGGGGCGGACGACCGCCATCGTGCTCTGATGGCCGTTCCACTCAGAGAACAGTTCGACCGCGCCTTCCACGACAATATGCAGCAGATCGGCCGGGTCTCCTTGGCGCACCATTTCCAGTTGGGCGGGAAAGGTCTGCGCATAGGAGGCGCGCATCAAAGATTCGAAGTTCTCAGCCAGCATGTTGCGGAACAAGGGCAGGCGGCGGACTTCGGGCAATTCATGGTCGCGCATGGGTGGAATCCGTCGAGGCAACTCTCAGTTTGATATTTATCAATTCAAATTCCGAAATAGGTCAATAGGCCCTCCGTCGAATGTCATGGCGACGAGGGGAAGGATGCCATTCCAGTCTCCAAACTGCGCAATTGCAGACGTTTTGGCGGCAGAGCGAACCGTGAATTTGATTTCAATCAAGTGATTTGCCCGCAGCCCCTGATTTTTTCCGCGCCAGACGGCGATCAGCCGCGACGACGCAAACTCCGGGGGACTCCATGGCTGCATTTTCCATGACCAGGCACGCGCCAGACTTGCGCGCTGCGTCTTCTCCCTATGCGCCATCGGCTGCCACCCGATTCCCCCAATTCCACCTCCTTGCTGACAGAGGCTGACATGCACACAGCAGCAACACCTTCCCATGGCGACGCGCAAAGAGCCTTGTGGCTATCGACGTTCGCCTTCACAGTCTGTTTCGCCGTCTGGACGATCTTCGCGATCATCGGCATCCAAATCAAAAAGGACCTCGGTCTTTCCGACACCCAGTTCGGCCTGCTTGTCGGCACGCCGATTTTGACCGGATCGCTGATCCGCCTGATCCTCGGCATCTGGGCCGACCAGTATGGCGGCCGCATGGTCTATACGTTCACCATGCTGTCAGCAGCGGTGATGACCGGCCTTCTGACCTTCGCCTATGACTACCCGACATTCCTTCTGGCCGCGCTCGGCGTCGGCATCGCCGGCGGGTCCTTCTCGGTCGGCGTCGCCTATGTGTCAAAGTGGTTCCCGAAGGAAAAGCAGGGCACGGCGCTCGGCATTTTCGGCGCGGGCAATGTGGGGGCGGCCGTCACCAAATTCGCGGCACCCGTCATCATGGTCGCCTATGGCTGGAAGACGGTTGCACTGGTCTGGGCGGCGGTGCTTGCGGTCACCGCGATCATCTTCTTCCTGATGACCAAGGAATGACCAAGGATGACCCCGATCTCGCCAAACGTCGCGCGACGGGTGCAAAGCCCGAGCCGCTTTCGGCGATGATGGGCCCGCTGAAGAACCTCCAGGTCTGGCGCTTCTCGCTCTATTACTTCTTCGTCTTCGGGGCCTTCGTCGCGCTCGCCCTGTGGCTGCCGCGTTATCTCATCGGCGTCTATGGGCTCGACATCAAGACAGCCGGGATGATCGGGGCGGCCTACTCGATCCCTGCCTCGATCTTCCGCGCTTATGGCGGGCATCTGTCAGACAAGTTCGGCGCCCGCACCATCATGTACTGGACATTCGGCGTCTCGGTCGTCTGCACATTCATCCTGTCCTACCCGCCGACCTCCTATGTGGTCGAAGGCATCAACGGCACGGTGGAATTCTCCACCCGCATGAGCCTCATCGGTTTCATCGCCGTCGCCGCGGTGCTCGGCTTTTTCATGAGCCTCGGCAAGGCCGCCGTCT
>JALOSO010000123.1 GCA_025458385.1 Paracoccaceae bacterium
GCGGTCGCAGGCAATGTAACGAACCAGAGCGGCGGTCAATTCACGCTGGCGGCGGGCAACGTTGCATCGGTCGGCGGAACCTTCACAAACAACACCGGGGCAACCACGACCATCGGCACGGGGGCAAATCTGACGGCCGCCTTCACCAACCAGGCGGGCGCCACGCTGAACACGTCGGGCACGCTGTCGGGTGCGCTGACAAACGCAGGCACGGTTGCGGCAACCACGGCCACCGTGACGGGCAATGTCACCAACACCAATGCGATCACCGCAACCAACGCGCTGACCGTGGGTGGCTTCCTGAACAATGCGGGCACGTTCACGGCAGCGACCGCGACGGTGACCGGCAATGTGACCAATACCAATGCGATTGCCGTGACAAATGCGCTGACGATGGGCGGCACGCTGAACAACACGGCCTCGGGCACGATCACGGCAGGGTCGCTGGCCGTGGCGGGGCTGGCGACCAACACGGGCAACATCACCACTACCGGGGCCGCCACGCTTGGCGCGCTGGACAATTCCGCAGGTCTGACCGTGGGCAGTCTTTCTGTCACCGGGGCGGCCAGCAACAGTTCAACCATCACCTCGACCGGCAATATGACCTTTGCGGGTGGCCTGGATGGCGGCGGTGTTCTGAACGTGACGGGGGGCGCGGGCGATTTTGCTGATGATGTCACGGTCGCCGGCACGGGCCTGACCGGCGGCGTGACGCTGCGCTTTGACGCGAACCTGAACAACCCCGCGGGCTCTGGCATTCGCAGTGCTGACCGGCTGATCCTGACGGGCGGCACGCTGACCGGAAACGTCAATCTGGCCTTCAGCGTTGCCGGGGCCGGCGGCGGGATTGAGATCGACGACATCCTCGTCATCGATGTTGTCGATGGGGCGGCCAACAACTTTACCATCGCAACCTTCTCGGGCCTGCCGAATTCCGGTGGCAAGTTCGTGTATGCGCTTGACCAGCTGGGCGTTGCCAATGGCGATGTCTACCTGCGCGAGTTCCTGAACCCGGGGATTTCCGGCCTTGCGGGTAACGTGACACTGACCCAAAGCTTGATCGGATCGGTGATCAACCGGCCTTCAAGCCCATTTGTCAGCGGGCTGGCCTATGACGATCCTGATGCCTGCGGTGCGGGTGTTTGGGGCCGGGCCATCGGCGGGGCAGCCAAGGCGACAGGTGCCACATCCGACGGCACCGACAGCTTTGACAGCGAATTGAGCGCAACCTACGCAGGCGTGCAGTTGGGCGGCGACTTTGCCTGCTTCAACGGCTATTTCAACGGCTGGGATCTGGCCTTCGGCGGGATTGCCGGTCTGAACACCGGCAGCGTCGATCAGCCGGTCTTTGCGGTTGATCCGAATGCGCCGGGCAACATCAGCAACGTGCAGACCAGCACGACCAACGCCGATTTCAACCAGTACTACGGCGGCACCTACCTTGCGGCCGTGCGTGGCCCGCTGGCGATCGACCTGCAATACCGGCTGGAAAAGACGGATTTCGAACTGACGAACATCCCGGTGGGTGGGTCGTCAGGGCTGGGGCTGGACGGTACGGAATTCTCAAGCCAGGCGCAGACGCTGTCAGGTTCGGTCAGCTATGCCTTCCCGATAGCCGACACCAACCTGACAATCCTGCCTGTGGCCGGTTTTGCCTGGACCAAGACCAAGACAGACCCGATCATCTTT
The DNA here is from genome assembly GCA_025458385.1 of Paracoccaceae bacterium. GTDB lineage: Bacteria > Pseudomonadota > Alphaproteobacteria > Rhodobacterales > Rhodobacteraceae > JAAFHS01. The sequence goes on from JALOSO010000123.1 coordinate 1,690, forward strand.
GATACGGGCGATACCCTGACGGTTGATGATTTCGACAACCAGACAGGGTTCATCGGGGCCACGGTTGCGCGTTCGATCTTTGCCGAAGACGGCAATTCGGCGATCAACCAGTTCCTGACGGCGACCTACTACAACGACTTTGCCGATGATCCGACGTCAACCTTCAATTACACCGACCCCGATTCGGGCGCGGCGCAGGTTGACAACCTGGTGAACGAAAATCTTGGGGCCTATACCGAGGTTTCCGTCGGGGTGAACTATGTTCGTATCCTGAACCCCGGGCAGGCCATCCCGGCGCGGCAACTGAACGCGTCGATCCGGGCCGATGCACGGATCGGCGACCAGCTGGAAAGCTGGGGTCTGACAGGCCAGGTGCGGCTGCAGTTTTGATGCAGTCGCACGCGGCGAAGGCTTGACCTGACGTTTGTCCGGTTCCAAGGTTTCGGCGACACGATCGAGAGAGGGGGCATTTGCGCCCTCTCTCATTTGACGGATTGGAACACGATGTCTTGGTTTAGCAAAGTTGCCTGGAAAGAAGGGCTGTTCCTGCAGCCGCAGCATCTGCAGCAGGCGGATCGCTATATCGAAAAGCTGATCCAGTCGCGCACCGATGTGATCACGCCCTACCCCTGGGGCATGGCCGACATGGTCGTTGACCGTGACATGGCCCAGCAGGGGCGTTTCGGCCTGCGCTCGGCCGTCGGCATCATGCCAGACGGCACACCGTTTGACGCCCCGAACGCAGCCCCCCTGCCCCTGCCCATTGATGTGCCCGAAGATGCAAAGGGCCTGTCCGTCTGGCTGACATTGCCTGACCCCAGCCAGAATGGCCAGGACGTGGGCATCGGGGCCGATGCGGCAACCACGCGTTATCTTCTGGGATCGGCCATGGTGGCCGACAATGCCGCGGCAAGCCGCGTTGAACACCCGGTCGAGGTTGCCTTTCCGCGGCTGGAATTCGACATCCGCCAGACACCGAAGCCGGGCTATCAGTGCATCCGCATCGCACGGATCAACGAAGTGCGCGATGGCGTGATCTCGTTGGATGATACCACGCCCCCACCGGCGCTGATCCTTGCCGTGCATCCCGTTACCCTTGGCTTTCTGTCACGTGTTGTGGGCTGGATCGAGGCAAAGCTGACCAGCCTTGCCCGCTATGCCGCAGACCCCACGATGGGCGGCATGCAGGCGGGTGATTACCTGATGCTGATGGTGCTGAACCGTGAAGTCAGCCGCCTGCGCCATCTGGCGACGATGCGCGCCGTGCATCCCGAACGGCTGTACGAGGCGCTGGTGACCCTGGCAGGCGAACTTGCCAGCTTTGACGCCGGTGAACGCATGGCGCGCAATTATCCGCCCTATGATCATGCCGATCACAAGGCCACCTTCACGCCCGTGGTGCAGGACATTCAGCGGTTCCTCGCGCGTGATCTGGGCCGTGCGGTGCGGCTGGACCTGCGTCAGGTGCGGCAGAATTCCTATATCGCCGAGGTCGGCGACCGCAACCTGTTCCGCGAAGCGACCTTCGTGGTCGAAGTGGAATCGGCCAAACCCCTGGGTCAGGTGCAGCAGCAGTTCCCGCAGCTGTGCAAGGTTGGCCCGAACACCCGGATGAGCGAGATCGTCAAGAACAACCTGCCGGGTATCGCACTTGTGCATTTGCCCAATCCGCCGCGGCAGATTCGTGTGGTATCAACGAACGTGTACTTTCTGCTCGACAAGAAGACCCCGCTCTGGACAGAGTTCTCGACCGCGCCTGCGATCGGGATGCACTTTGCGGGTGATTGGCCGGAACTGAAGCTGGAGCTGTGGGCGATACCGGAGAAAGCCTGAGATGAGCGGGAACGACAAGGACAAGACAGTCTTCGGTGGTGCGCTTCCCGGGTTTGGTGCGCAGACGCCGCGGCCTGCGTCCGGTGGCTTTGGCCAGCCACCCGAAGGCGGTGACCGCACGGTGATTGGCGGGGCGCTGCCGATCCAGCCACGCCCGACATCCGGCGGCTTTGGCCAGTCTGGCGGATTTCAGCCGACAGCCCCTGCACCGCAACAGCCTTTCGGGGCCCCACCGCCGGGTGGCAATACCTGGCTGGGTGGGGCGTTACCTCCACAGCCGGCCTACCCGCCGCAACCAACCTACCCGCAACCATCTTACCCGCAGCCATCTTACCCGCAGCCAAGCTTTCCGCAGCCTGGTTATGCGCAACCGGCGGCCCAGCCCGGCTATCAGCCATCGCCACAGTTTGGCAGTGGCGGTGGCATCGGGCAAGCTGCCGGCGCACCCGAAGGCTTTTTCCCGACCATGCCTTCGCAGCGCCCACAGGCGCCGATCCAGATGCAGCAACCGCGCATCAGCCTGGACGCCGCCTTGCGCGCAACCGGCCTTGGGCGCGGCGGGTCTTCCAACCCGCTGGTTGCGGCGGCGGCCAACCTTTTGATTCTGTTCGGGCGTTTGCGCACCGGTCTTGTGGAAATGCAGGCCATGCCGCTGATGGACCATGTCACGCGCGAGATTGACCTGTTCGAACGCAATGCCGTGGCCTCGGGCTGCGATCCGCATGAGGCGCAGGTGGGCAAATATGTGCTTTGCGGCACGGCGGACGACATCGTGCAGAACCTGCCGGGGTCGGACCGGGGTGTGTGGGAACAGTATTCCATGGTCGCGCGGTTCTTTCAGCAGCGCAATTCCGGCGTCGGTTTCTTCATGGAGGCCGAAAAGGCCATGCAAGCGCCGGGGCAGCGGTTCCAGCTGCTGGAGCTGATGCTGACCTGCCTTTCCCTTGGCTTTGAAGGACAATACCGCACGCAGCAGAATGGTGCGGTGGATCTGGCGCGCATCCGTGCGGCGATTTACGAAACGCTGCGCCGCGTGAAACCGCGCCCGGATGAGGATGTGTCGGTTGCCTGGACGGCCGTGCCGATGGGCGGGCGGCGCAAGTTTGGCGGCATTCCGATCTGGATCGTGGCCGCCTTGGCGCTTGCGGCGGTGGTGGGCACCTATGCCGGGCTTAGCACGCTGCTTGCGCGCGATGGTGGCGTTGTCGCCAAGACGCTGAACCTGATGCACCCGAATGCTGCAGCGATCACCTTGCTGCGCAGTGCTGCGGTGGTCGAGGCTTTTGTCGCGCCGCAGGACAACACCCAGCTTGACCGGATCAACGCGGCCCTTGCCGCCCGGATAGCCGATGGCAGCGTCTCGGTCGGCACCAAGGGTGATTACATCTTTGTCAGTATCAGCAACCTGTTGCTGTTCGACAGCGGCAAGGCAACGGTCAAGGATGATTTCAAGGCGCTTGCCGGTGAACTTGCCGCCATGCTGAACGGCGAGGCCGGCCCGATCCGCATTCTTGGCTTTACGGACAACGTGCCGATGTCCGGCCGCGGGGCGTTCAAAAGCAATGATGAGCTGTCCCTGGCCCGGGCCGAAGGCGTGCGCGACGTGCTGCTGGAAACGCTGTCAGACCCCGCGCGCGTCTCGGTCGAAGGCAAGGGCGAGGCTGACCCGATTGCCGACAACGCAACAGATGAAGGACGCACCCAGAATCGCCGCGTCGAGATCCTTTTGGCGAAGGAGGGGACGTTTTGAATATCTTCGCCCTGATCTGGCGTTACAGGCCGCGCATCAAGTGGCAAAGCTGGATGCGTTGGCCTTTCTACATCCTTGGATTCCTGGCATTTTTCGCGGCGATCTGGTTCGGCGGCCCAATGACCGGGATCGATCTGTTCGGCACGGTCTGGTTCCGCGCGACGGTCATCGGGGTGATTGTCGGAATCTTCATGCTCGTCTCGCTGATCAAATGGCGGCGGCGCGTCAAGAAGGCGGCCGAACTGGAAGCGGTGCTGATTGCCGAACCCGTTGGCGACGGCAAGGTGCTGGCAGAAAAGATGGGCACGGCGCTGGCGACGCTGAAAAAGTCGGGCGGCAAAACCTATCTTTACGATCTGCCCTGGTACATCATCATCGGCCCGCCCGGGGCAGGAAAGACAACTGCGCTGAAGAATTCGGGTATCGAATTTCCGCTGGCCACGAATGAGGGCGGCGGCGTCGAAGGCTTTGGTGGCACGCGCTATTGCGACTGGTGGTTTGCCGAAGACGCGGTGCTGATCGATACCGCCGGACGCTATACCACGCAGGACAGCGACAAGGGTGCGGATGAGGCCAGCTGGACAGCCTTCCTCGACCTGCTGAAGAAAAGCCGCCCGAACCAGCCGATCAACGGCGTGATCCTGGCGTTTTCCGTGCAGGACATGATGAACGCGACCGAGGAGTCGCTGGCACGCAACAGCGAAATCGTGCGGCAGCGGCTGGCGGAAATCCATGAACAGTTGAAGATCGATTTCCCGGTCTATGTGCTGTTCACCAAGGCCGATCTGATTTCGGGCTTCCGCGAATTCTTTGCCAGCTTCAGCCTGAACCGGCGCAAACTGGTCTGGGGGGCAACCTTCCAGACCAAGGACCGCAAGGCCGAAACCTGGCAGATGGTGCCGCAGGAATATGACCGCTTGGTCGCGCGTCTGTCGGATGAGGTGATCGACCGTTTGTCGGAAGAACCCGATGGCGTCAGCCGGATTTCGATCTTTGGCCTGCCGGGGCAATTGGCCCTGCTGCGCGACAATGTGGCTGATTTCATGCGCCGGGTTTTCGAACCCACGCGCTACAAGACGAACGCCATCCTGCGCGGGTTCTATTTTACATCGGGCACGCAGGAAGGCACGCCGATCGACCAGGTTCTGGGGGCCATGGCGCAGAACTCTGGCGGTGGCTTTGCCCCGGCGTTCATGTCGGGCCAAGGCAAAAGCTTTTTCCTGCATGATCTGCTGCGCAAGGTGATCTTTGCCGAACGCGACTGGGTTTCGCATGACATGAAGGCCGTGCGCCGCACGGCACTGTTGCGCGGGCTGGCGTTGTCAAGCATTGGCATCGCCACGGTCGGGGCCCTGGGCGCGCTTGGGCTAAGCTATTGGAACAACAACAAACTGGTGATGACCGCCAGCGCCGAAGCGGCGACATATCAGCGGGCAGCCCAGGTTGAAATCGAGCGGACACAGATCGACAACCCCGATCTTCTGCCGGTGCTGGAACATCTTGAACGCCTGCGGATGCAACCTGCAGGCTTTGGCAATTCGGCCGAGCCGACGCTGTGGGAAGGCTTTGGCCTGTCGCAGCGTGAAAGGCTGCAGAATGCCGCGACCGAGGCCTATGGCGACGCGCTGGAACAGATGCTGCGCCCGCGGCTGATTCTGGATACCGAACTGCGCCTTCCACGGTTCGAGGCTGCGGGGGATACAACGAACATCTATCGCGCGCTCAAGGTTTATATGCTGCTGGGCAAGCAGGGCGGGCGCACGGATGATGACGCGATCAAGGCCTGGTTTGACGAGGTCTGGCGCGAGGATCTGACCGGGCTTGATGGCCTGACACAGCGCGAACAGCTGGCGCGGCATCTGGATGCGATGCTGACACTGGGCAAGGATCGCGATGTGACGATTGCCATCGATCAGGCCACCGTCACATCGGCCCGCAGCGCGATTGTGGAAATGTCGGTTGCAGATCAGGCCTGGTCCGTCATTCAGGACCGCGCGGCAGCCTCGCAACTGCCGGAATTCATCCTGATGGAACGGCTTGGCCCCGAGGCAGAGATCGTGCTGACAACCACGGATGGCACACCCCTGTCAGACCTTAAACTGCCGGGTCTTTTGACCTATGAAGGGTTCTGGTCGTTCTTTGTCGATCAGTTGGCCGATGTGAAGACGGCGCTGGAAAACGACAAGTGGGTGCTGGGCGATCAGGCCGATCTGGTGGATTTTGACAACCAGCTGGCCGGGTTGGATGTGGCCCTGCAAACCCGTTACGGGCGCGAATTCCGCGATGCCTGGCAGGCCATGCTGGACAAGATCGCGCTGCAAAGCATGTCGGCAGACAAACCCGCCTATGACGCGCTTGGTGCGGCGGCGGCGCCCTTTGCCTCGCCTATTCTGCAACTGGTGATCACCGTCAAAGGCGAGACGGAACTGACGCGCGAGTACAAGCAATACGAAGGCCTTTCGCCAGAGGAAGTGGCCCTGATGCTGGCCGGCGGCGGGGGCGAAGGCGACACGGCGCAGGCCACTGCCGAAGGCACGGCCACCGATGTCGGCAGCGCGCTGCAGCGCCGCTTCATCAGCCGCTCGCAAGGCGTGCAGCGCATTCTGCTCGATGCCTTTTCGGCCAATGTGAAAACCCAGACGCGGGTCGGCGGCGGCAGCAGCGGTGACGGGATCACACGGCCGATCGAACAGATCGAGGAGCAGTTCAAGGACTGGCATGTGCTGTTGTCGGGCGAAGAAGGCCAGCGCCCCATCGACATCATCCTGGCCGATCTGGAGGCCATTCGCGGCAACCTGCGGCTGGGCGCCTCGAATCCGGCACAGTCGGCCGCCGTGCTGCCACAGCTGTTGTCAAACCTGACACGCAACAATTCGCGTCTGCCCGATCAGGTCGCCAAACTGGTGACCGAGGCCGAGGCCGATTTCCGGGGCGAGGCAACCGATGCCACGCTGGCCGAGATGAACCGCGCCCTGACGAACACGATCACCTTCCAGTGCCGCGACAACATCACGGCCTTCTTTCCGTTCTCAAACACACAGCGCCACGTGCCGCCATCGGAATTCGGCAAGTTCTTTGGCCCCGGCGGCGACATGGATACCTATTTCAACACCTACCTTGCGAATATCGTCATTCGCACGGAAAACGGCATGGCCTATGATCCGGCCAGCGATCTGGCCGGCAAGTTGAATCCGGCCACGCTGGCGCAGTTTGACCGGGCCGAAAAAATCCGCCGGGCCTTTTTTGGCAATGGCGGCAATACGCCGGAAGTGGCGATTTCCGTCACGCATGTCTCATCGCACCCGACGATTGAATCGGCGCAGATCGAGATCAACGGCACAAATGCACTGACGGCGGCGGGCGATCCCCCGGCATCGGTGGTCTGGCCTGGGGCCGGGGCTTCGGCCACGCTCCAGATTTTTCCGGGGCTTGACCGCGAGAATGCGATCGAGTTTCGCGAAGGCCCATGGTCTTTCGTGCGGTTGCTGCGTGCAGCGGCATCGGTGCAGACCAACGGGTCAATTACACGGGC
>JALOSO010000124.1 GCA_025458385.1 Paracoccaceae bacterium
CACCTCGCACAGCTTGGCGGCCAGATCGTCAATCGCCTCTTTATACCCAAGCGCCTGATCCACCGGCACAAACGGGTGGATCGACCCGAACTCCGGCCATGTGATCGGCATCATCTCTGCCGCTGCGTTCAGCTTCATCGTGCAACTGCCCAGCGGGATCATGGCCCGGTCAAGCGCAAGGTCACGGTCAGACAGCCGCCGCATGTAGCGCATCATTTCCGATTCCGCCCGGTTCATGTGAAAGACCGGATGCGTCAGGTAGTCGGACATGCGCAACTGCGCCTCGGGGAAGCCCAGCGTGGCCCGGTGCGGCGGTGTGGCGTGGATGCCAAAGGCCCGCAGCACTGCCGCCAGCACTTTTTCATCGGATGTTTCATCCAGCGAAATGCCCACCCGGTCATTGCCGATCTTGCGCAGGTTCACGCCTTCGGCCCGCGCGGCGGCCAGAATCCCTGCCTGCCCTACGCCCACATCCACCGTGATCGTGTCAAAGAACGCCTTGGGCGACACCTTCGCCCCCGCCACGCGCAAGGCCTTGGCCAACCGCACCGTCAGGAAATGCACGCGTTCCGCAATGGCCCGCAGGCCCACAGGCCCGTGGAACACCGCATAGAAGCTCGCCATCACCGCCAAAAGGGCCTGCGCCGTGCAGACGTTCGACGTGGCCTTTTCGCGGCGAATATGCTGCTCGCGCGTTTGCAACGACAGACGATAGGCCTTGTTGCCCCGCGCATCAATCGACACACCCACAATCCGCCCCGGCATGCCGCGCTTCAGATCATCCTTGCAGGCCATGAAGGCTGCATGTGGCCCACCATAGCCCAAAGGCACGCCAAAGCGCTGGCTGGACCCGATGGCGATATCGGCGCCCATCGCCCCCGGTTCCTTCAGCATGGTCAGCGCGAGCAAATCCGTCGCCACAATCGCCAGCGCCTTGGCCCCGTGCAGGCGCGCGATGTCATCCGTCAGGTCGCGCACATGGCCATAGGTGCCCGGATACTGGAAGATTGCGCCAAACACCGTGGCAGGGTCCATATCCGCCGGATCGCCCACCGTCACGGCAAAGCCCAAAGGTGCCGCGCGCGTCTGGATCACGGCAATGGTCTGTGGATGGCAGTTATGATCCACGAAAAAGCCCATCGCCTTGGATTTCGCTGACCGCTGCGCCATGGTCATCGCTTCCGCCGCCGCCGTCGCCTCATCCAGCAGCGAGGCATTCGCCACCGGCAGCCCTGTCAGATCGGCCACCATCGTCTGATAGTTCAACAGCGCCTCAAGCCGTCCCTGCGCGATTTCCGGCTGATAGGGCGTATAGGCCGTATACCACGCCGGATTTTCCAGAATGTTGCGCTGAATGGCGGGCGGAGTAACCGTGCCGTAATAGCCCTGCCCGATCAGGCTGGTCATCACCTTGTTCTTGCCCGCCACCGCGCGCATTTTCGCCAGCAACTCATGCTCGCGCAGCGCCGGCCAGTTCAGCGCCGTTTTCTGCCGGATGCTGGCCGGCACTGTCTGGTTGATCAGCTCATCCAGTGACGGCACCCCCACCATTTTCAGCATCTCGGCCATTTCCGATGGCGAAGGGCCGATGTGGCGGCGGTTGGCGAAATCATAGGTATCATAGGCGACGGGTGTAAAGGTCATGACGGGTTCCTTTGGGTTTCAAAGGCGGGCGCGGATGCGCGCCCACAAAGGCAGCAGAACAGGGCCACAAATTTTCGACGAAAATTTGTGGGCTCTCAGCCGATCAGTTCGGCGTATTCGTCCTCGTCCATGAAGTCGTCGATGACCGACGTATCCTCGACTCGCATCTTGAAGAACCATGCAGCCCCGGTCGGGTCGGTGTTCACAAGACTTGGATTGTCGACCAGCTTGTCGTTCACGGCGACGATCTCGCCATCCAGCGGTGCCAGAATATCCGACGCGGCCTTGACGCTTTCAATCACGCAGATCTCGTCACCCTCGGCCACCATGGTTTCCACTTCCGGCAGTTCGACAAATACCACATCGCCCAGCGCCGTGGCCGCATGTTCGGTAATGCCGACAACGATCAGATCGCCCTCGACGCGCAGCCATTCATGTTCTTTCGTGTATTTCATGATCGCCCTCAGCGTTTGAAATTGGATGGCCGGAACGGAAGGTCCGTTACGGTCACTGGCATGTGTTTGCCGCGCACCTCACCCGTCAAAGCCGTGCCCGGCGCCGACAGGTTAGCAGGCACGTAGCCCATGGCAACTGGCGCATCGAGGCTGGGGCCAAACCCGCCCGAGGTGACATGGCCAACAGCCACGCCGTCATGGAAAAGCACCGTCCCCTCTCGCATTGGCGCGCGCCCGTCAGGCCGCAGGCCTACACGCAGGCGTGCGGGGCCGTTGTCGAATTCTGCCAGAATACGCGCAGCACCGGGAAAGCCGCCTTCCTGCGCGCCACCCTTGCGGCGCGTTTTCTGGATGGCCCAGCCAAGCCCCGCCTCAACTGGCGAGGTTTCCGTATCAATATCATGGCCATAAAGGCAAAGGCCCGCCTCCAGCCGCAGGCTGTCACGCGCGCCAAGGCCGATGGGGGCCACCTCTGGCATCGCCAGCAGCGCATCGGCCAGCCCGCGTGCCCCCGCATCCGGGACCGAGATTTCAAAGCCGTCCTCGCCCGTGTAGCCCGACCGGCTGACCCACAATTCGCCAAAGGCGCTGTCCAGCACCGCCACATCCATGAACCGCATCGCTGCCACCTGCGGCACGATCCGCGCAAAGGCCGCCTCTGCCTGCGGCCCCTGTAGCGCCAGAAGCGCGCGGTCCGTCACAGGCCGCACCTGTGCGCCCAGATGGGCGGTCATATGCGCGATGTCGGCCGCCTTGCAGGCCGCATTGACCACGACAAACAGATGGTCGCCGCGGTTGGCGAACATCAGATCATCCATGATCCCGCCCGCATCATTGGTGAACAGGCCATAGCGCTGGCGGCCTTCCTTCACCCCAGCCACATCCACCGGCATAAGCGCCGCGAAGCCCGCAACCAGCGCCTCCATGCTGCCCGATGGCTGCAGGATCACCTGCCCCATATGGCTGACATCGAACAGACCCGCAGCTTGCCGCGTCTGCAGATGTTCCTTCATCACGCCCACCGGATATTGCACCGGCATTGCGTAGCCCGCAAAGGGCACCATGCGGCCGCCTAGCGCCACATGCAGGTCATCAAGACCCAGTTTCAAAAGGTCGCTCACGCGCCCTGCTCCCATCTGCCGGTGGAAATGCCCGACATCACTGGCACGGGGCCGATCCCCTCGCCGCGATGCCCCCGCTGTCCTTGCCCGGCCTTCGGGCGCCTGAGATCGTTATCCCTTCGGCGGGTGCGCAACGCACCACTCTCCAGCGTACACTCGCAGAAACGGTCCCTTGCGCCTGAGAGTTTACCGGGGCGGTTGCTCCTTCGGCACCGGAAGAGTCTGTATCCGGATTCTCCCGATCCTGCGCCGCTGTGGTAGCAAGCGCTCCCGCATCTGGCAAGCCCGGAAATCCTTAAGCGACACATCTGCCCGCTTTTGCGGTGTACATCCGCCCGCTTTTGCGGTGTCAGGCCGGCAGATCGGCGGGCACATCAGCCACGGGTGGTGGGCGCGGCGCCTGCCCCTTGGGATGGCGGATGGCATAGCTGCCCATCCACACGGCAATCAGCCCAAAGATCACGCCACCCACGGCTTGACCAATCAGCACACCTTGCGCGCCCCAGATGCTGCCCAGCCACATGGCCGGCGGAACGGTGCCCAAGGTATGCCGCCCCCAGTTGACCAGCGTGCTCCAGAACGGGCGGCCAAGATTGTTGCACAAGGCATTGGACACAAAGATCAACCCGTTGAAAAAGAACAAAAGGCTCAGCGGGCCGCAGAACAGGAACACCAGATCGCGCGTCAGCCCCTCGGCCTTGAACAGGTCCGCAAGCGGCGCCCGCAGCAGAAACAGCGCCAGCGACACCACCCCGATCACCACACCCGTAAAGATGATGCTGTCGCGGAACACCCGCGCCACCCGGTCCATCCGCCCCGCCCCAAGGTTCTGCCCCACAATCGGCCCCAACGCCCCCGACAGCGCAAAGATCACCGCGAATGCCACCGGCGTCAGCCGCCCTGCTATCGCCATACCCGCCACCGCAGGCTCTCCATACACCCCCACCATCCGCGTGATCAGCGCCTGACCGACCGGCGTGGCCATCTGCGTCAGAATGGCCGGGGCAGAGATGCCCACGAAGGGGCGCAGGATATCCGCCATCGCCCCCCGTGTGACCGGCGCAAAACCTCCGATCCGCCGCCAGACCGGCCATAATGCCACCACCAGCATCACCGTGCGCGACCCCGCCCCGGCAATCGCCGCCCCCGTCAATTCCATGTCCAGCCACAGGATCAACACCGGGTCCAGCGCTGCCAGCGCCACCGCCCCCCAGACCGTCACCATCATCGCGCGGCGCGCCTCACCATAGGCCCGCAGGATCGCCGCCCCCAGAATGGCCGCGATCAGCATGGGCTGGCTCAGCGTGTAGATCCGCAGGAAATTCAGCGCCTCATCCGCCGTCCGCCCCTTGGCCCCGATCAATGCGACAATCTGCGGCAAGGCCAGCCAGACCAGTGCCGAAAACAGCACGCCAAGCCCGCCGCCCAGCACCAGCCCCATCGTCGCCCGGCTCCGCGCCAGCGCCGGATCACGCGCCCCCACCGCCTGCGCCACCAGCACCGTCACACCGATCGACAGGCCAATCCCGATGGCCGTGGTGAAAAACATCACCGCGCCCGCATAGCCAATCGCCGCCGTCAGGTCCGGGTCACCCAGCCAGCTGATGTAGACCATGTTGATCAGATCAACGACAAAGATCGCCATCAAGCCAACCGAGGCCGACAGCGCCATGACCGTCACATGACGAAAGAGGTTCCCCTCTACAAACTTCGCCTGTCCTGTCACGGTCATGCCTTTCAATGTCGCTGAAATATCCTCGGGGGTCCGGGGGGCGAAGCGCCCCCGGCGGCCCACCCAAGGCTCAGGCCTGCGGTACTTTCTGCAACAGCGGCATCACATCCGCCATCTCTGGCCCCGCATCCCGCCCCGTCAATGCCCGCCGCAACGGCCGGAACAGATCCTTGCCCTTGCGCCCCGTCACCTCTTTCACCGCCGCTGTCCACTGGCCCCAGGTGTCGCGTGTCCACGGCCGCGCGGGCAACAGCGCCATCGCCTGTGCCACAAAATCCCGATCCGCCTCATCCACCAGCGGCTCTGCCCCGTCGCGGAACAGTGCCCACCATTGCGCCATGTCATCCAGCACCGTGATATTGCCCTTGGCCACATCCCAAAAGGCCGCGGCCTGATCCGACGGCACGCCAAGCGCCGCGATCCTGTCGCGCACAGACGCAAAGGGCAGACCCTGCACATGATGGCGCGTCAGCGGGAACAGATCCTCGGCATCGAACTTCGTCGGCGCCGCCCCGAAACTGCCCACGTCAAACCCGGCAATCAGGTCGTCCATGGATGCTGCCAGCTCCACCGGCTTGGATGACCCCAGCCGCGCCATCAGCGACAGCAGCGCCATCGGCTCTACCCCCCGCGCCCGCAGGTCGCGCAGGGACAAAGTGCCAAGCCGCTTGCTCAGCTCCTCACCCCCCGGCCCCGTCAACAGCGAATGGTGCGCAAAGTTCGGCGGCACCCCGCCAAGCGCCTGCATGATCTGGATTTGCGTCGCCGTGTTCGTCACATGATCAGCGCCCCGCACGATATGCGTGACACCCATATCCACATCATCCACCGAACTGGCAAAGGTATACAGCACCTGCCCATCCGCCTTGATCAACACCGGGTCGCTGACCGAGGCCGCATCGATCGAGATATCGCCGATGATGCCGTCCTTCCATTCGATCCGCTCGCGGTCCAGCTTGAACCGCCAATAGCCCTGCCGCCCCTCGGCGCGCAAGGCCGCCTTCTGATCCCCGGTCAGGTGCAGCGACGCCCGGTCATAGACCGGCGGCTTGCCCATGTTCAGCAGTTTCTTGCGCTTCAGGTCCAGTTCAACCGGCGATTCAAAGCATTCATAGAACCGCCCCGCCGCCTTCAGCTGCTCTGCCGCTTCCGCATAGCGCGCCATCCGCAGCGATTGCTGTTCGATCCGGTCATAGCGCAGGCCCAGCCATGCAAGGTCAGCAATCAGCCCGTCGATATATTCCTGCTTGCTGCGCTCCTGATCCGTATCATCCAGCCGCAGGATGAACTGCCCGCCCTGTTGGCGCGTGATGAGGTAATTCATCAGCGCCGTGCGCAGGTTGCCGACATGGATATAGCCGGTGGGCGAAGGGGCGAAACGCGTGGTGACGGTCGACATTGGCAAGCCTCTGGTGGAACCCGCCTTCCCTGTCACAAGGGACGGGGCTTGTCCAGTTTCAGGCAGGCGTCACAGGCCACTTCCCCGACAGGTCTGCCAACCCCGCGCGGATCAATGCGCGCAAGACGCCCTCATCTGCATCCGACAGCCTGCGCAGGTAAAGGCAGGCCTTGCCCATCCTGTGTTTGCCCAGCCGCACAAGGATCGCCGTGTGGTCCGCATCGCCCGGCATGATGTAGATCGACAGGTCGGCCTTGCGCGGCGCGAACCCTGTCGCCAGACTGATCCCGCCATGCCCGCTGTCATAGCGATAGGCATAGCGGCCAAACCCGACAATGCCACCTGGCCAAAGCTGTGGCGCAAAACCCGTTTCGTCGGCGAAAATCTGCAACAGCCGCGCGGCTTCAGCCTGTCGTTCAGGGACAACCGTGGCCAGCCAACGGCCCACATCCAAAGCTGTCACAGCCATCCCCCGCCCTTTCTTTCCTGCGGTACATGCTTGTCCACACTATCGCCGCGCCTGCCTTCACGCTAGCCTGCCCGGCATGGCCCTTCCCAAACCCCCGCCCCTGCCTGCGCCCGAAAGCCTTGCCCCGTCACTGGACCAGATCGAGATGCTGGCCCAGGCCGCCATCGCTGATCTGCCCGGCCCCTATCGTGATGCCGCGCGCCACATCCTGCTGCGCACGGCCGATTTCGCCCCGGATGACCTGCTTGAGGAAATGGGCCTGACCGACCCGTTCGACCTGACCGGGCTTTATGACGGCATCCCCCTGACCGAGAAATCCAGCGCCGCACCGGGCATATCCCCCGACACGATCTGGTTGTTCCGCCGCCCGATTCTGGACGAATGGGCAGGCCGGGGGGATGTGACGCTGGCAGAACTGATCACCCATGTCGTGGTGCACGAACTGGCCCATCACTTTGGCTGGTCCGATGAGGATATCGCCGCTGTTGACCCCTGGTGGGAATAGTTGTCGATTTCCGCACAAAGCTTGTGCGCAGATCGCCAGACGCTCACGCTGGTCGTGATTTGTCGCCTTTGCCCCTGCCGCTATCTGATGGCGCATCCCAACCAGAGGAGGCTTGCATGACCCTGCTGACCCGCCGTAACGCCCTGTTTGCCGCTGCCGCCGCCCTGCCCGTTGCCCCCGCCGTCCTGCGCGGCGCGCCCGCGCGGGCCGAAGCCCCGATGCAGGGCCTGTCGATCCCGCAGTTCAACCGCTTCATGCTGGGCGGGTTCGAGGTGACGACCCTGCTTGCCGGAACGCGCACCGTTGACAAGCCGCAGGAAACCTTTGGCATGAATGTCGATGCCGCGACCTTTCAGGCGGCCTCGGATGCCGCCTTTCTGCCGGTAGACCGGGCACAATTCTTCTTTACCCCGACGCTTGTGAATACGGGCAGCGAACTGGTGCTTTTTGATACAGGTCTCGCCCCCGAGGGCATTCTGGCACCGCTGGCTGCTGCGGGTGTTACCCCCGATCAGGTGGATGTCGTGGTCATCACCCATATGCACGGTGACCATATCGGCGGGCTGGCCGGTGAGGGCGGACCAACCTTTGCCAATGCGCGCTATGTGACAGGGGCTGTCGAGAACAACCATTGGGCGGGTGCCGCCAATGACGGGTATGAGGCGCAGGTCCGCCCCCTGCTGGACAAGATGACCTTCCTCGATGACGGCGGCAGTGTGGCCAGCGGCATCACCGCGATGGCGGCCTTTGGCCACTCGCCCGGCCATATGGTCTACCGGCTGGAAAGCAATGGCGCGCAACTGGTGATCACGGCGGACACCGCAAACCACTATGTCTGGTCGCTGGCCTACCCTGACTGGGAAGTGCGCTTTGACGCCGACAAGGCCGCCGCAGCGGCAACGCGCCGGGCGGTGTTCGGCATGTTGGCGGCAGATCGCGTCCCATTCATCGGCTATCACATGCCCTTCCCGGGCATGGGCTATGTCGAAACACGCGAAGACGGCTTTCGCTATGTGCCCGCAAGTTATCAGATGATGCTGGCGGGGTGACCTGACCAAAGCCCCCCACCCCCCACCCCTCCCCACAAGGGGGGAGGGGAGGCACCCGGATGATGGAGACCACCGCGCATCGCACGCGCCGACCGGCCCCCTCCCCCCTTGTGGGGAGGGATGGGGTGGGGGGGCTTCTGTCGCTAAAGCACCCGCAACTGCCCCGCCATCCACGGCCAGCTTTGGACGGCAGGCGCCACGACCCGTGCCGCGATATGCCCCCGCATGCGCGCGGCAACCAGCCCCGGCATATCGCGCAGCACACCTGCCCGCGCGGTCAGCGAAATCGTCCGCTCCAGCGGTGCGAAGGGTAGCGGCAAGACATCCGTCGCCGCGCGAAAACGTTCTGCCGCACCCAAGGCCAGCGGCGTGAGGATCGTCCAGCCCGCACCCGCCGCCACCATGGCCATGATCGCC
>JALOSO010000125.1 GCA_025458385.1 Paracoccaceae bacterium
CGGCAAGGCTTTCGCCGGATCGAGGCGGCGCCCGACCATGCGCCCTATGGTCTGTTCTGTGTGGCGGCGGGCCATCAACTGGGGTTCAACGACCTGAAGACCATCGAGGTGGCCGGCTTTTTGAATGCCATTGCGGGACTTGCGCCCGCGCCCTTTGGCTTTCGTCAGGGCCTTCGGATTCAGCAACTGGTCGAGGCGATCCAGATCAGCAGCCAGGAAGGGCGTTGGCGCGACATCATCGCCTGACGGGGGTGATACGGACGGGTCTGGCCAGGCTACTGCGCGGCGATTTCGCGGTTTGTCGCAAGGCAACTGTCGGTCAGCGACGACAGTGCAAGTGCGGCGGCCCCATGGGCCCACAGCATCTCGCCCGGCATAAAGATAGTCGAACCGCATCCGTTCGCCTGACAGGATGATCAGCGCCGGATCGAACAGGTTGACGACATTTGACAGGCCAAGCGCCAGATAGCGCCCGGCCCGATGAAAGATCGACCGGGCCGACTGGTTGCCCGCCTTGGCGTGGTCATACAGGCTTTCCAGCAGGATGCTCATCGATTGGCCGCCACTGTTCGTCCAGTCCAGCGCGGTCGTCGCTTCGCGCGCAAGGGCATAGTCGGCGACATAGGCCTCAAGGCAGCCACGCTGGCCGCAACGGCACAACGCGCCGTCGAGCTGCACCTTGGTGTGCCCCAGTTCCATCCCAAGGCCCTGCGCACCGCGATAAAGCCGGTGATTCAGCACAAGGCCCATGCCAAGGCCATGTTCGATGGTGACCACGGCAAAATCGGAACGCGCGCGGCCCGCGCCGAACCATTGTTCGGCCAGCGCGCAAAGATTGGCGTCATTGTCGATCTGCACCGGCAAGCCCAGCCGGCGGGCAATTGCCGCGGCAGCCGGGGCATTGCGGTCGCGCAGCACCGATGACCACAGGACCACCCCCCCGGCACTGTCGATATAGCCGGGCAGGGCAACGCCAACCCCCGACAGATTGTGCCGCGCGGTACCGGCCTTTTTGCAGACCACATCAATCAGGGTTTCGATGGCGGAAATCAGTTCGGACAGCGTCATCGGGACAGGATGTCGGTCGACATGGTGATCGCCCAGCAATCGGCCCGAAAAATCAACGATCACGGCTGACATGTCACGATCGCTGATCTTCAGGCCTGCAACCAGATGCGCATCAGCCCGCACCTCCAGCGCCACGGCTGGGCGGCCCCGGCCGGAATCGGCATCACGCGGCGGGGCGCTGCCTTCGGCGATCAGCCCCATGTCGATCAGTTCGCTTGTCAGGGTGGTGACCGAGGCCGGGCTGACATCCAGCTCTTTGGCAAGCTGCACCCGCGGGATATGGCCTGCCGCGCGAATGCGGTCGAACACCTGCTGACGCAGCGGCCGCATCGTTTCAGACAGCGGGGGAATCAGCGGGCCACACCCCTCTGCCGCACCGTCTGCCTGATCCTGATGCTGCTGCCGCACCATTTCTTTGGCCCTTGAACAAAAAATGCGCCTGATTGTCGCATGACCGCCTGGAAATCGCTGCGCCGCAGCGTGCCCGAGATGTTTTATCAGGCATATGCAGCATGGCCCGACATTTTTATTTTGACAACTGAAATTATTGACGGATAAATTTGCGGCGTCTCGACGAATCCGTCGAACCGGCCATGCGCTGGCCGTATGTTTGGGAGGACTACAATGCGGAATGCAATTATTGCCGCCGTGCTTGCGACGGTAGGCTTTTCTTCGGCTGCACTGGCTGAAGGCAAGGTGATCGGCGTGTCATGGGCACAGTTCCAGGAAGAGCGCTGGAAGATCGACGAAGCCGCGATGAAAGCGGCGATCGAAGCTGCGGGCAACACCTATGTATCGGCTGACGCGCAGGCTTCGGCGGAAAAGCAGCTGTCGGACATCGACGCGCTGATCGCACAGGGCGTGGATGCGCTGGTCATCAATGCTTGGGACAAGGACGCCATCGGGCCGGCCATCGAGAAAGCCGCTGCCGAAGGGATCCCGGTCGTCGGCTATGACCGCCTGATCGAAGACAACCGCACGTTCTATCTGACGTTCGACAACGTCGGCGTGGGCCGGATCATTGCGGAATCGGTGTTCGCAGCGCAGCCGAAGGGTAACTACGCGATCATCAAGGGTGACCCGGGCGATCCGAACGTCGGCTTCCTGCGTCAGGGCATGGAAGAAGTGATCGGTGCAGCCGTGGCTGCTGGCGACATCACCATCGTCGGCGAAGCAAACTCGGACGGCTGGAAGCCCGAGAACGCACAGCGCAACATGGAGCAGATCCTGACCGCGAACAACAACGCGGTGGACGCCGTTCTGGCACAGAACGACGGCATGGCAGGCGGTGCAGCGGCTGCACTGTCGGCACAGGGGCTGAACATTCCGCTGGGTGGCCAGGACGGCGACCTTGCTGCAATCAACCGTGTGGCACGTGGCACGCAGACCGTTTCGGTCTGGAAAGACGCGCGTCAACTGGGTGCGGCTGCAGGGACGATTGCCTCGCAACTGGCTGATGGTGCGGCGATTGACGCCATCGAAGGCGCTGTGAAGTTCTCGGGCGGCGAGAAGGGCGTTGAAATGAACGCCATCCTGCTTGACCCGACGCCGATCACGGTTGACACGCTGAACCTGGCCATCGAGGCCGGTCACATCACCAAGGAAGCGGCTTGCGAAGGCGCCATGGAAGGCGTCGCTGCCTGCCAGTAATCCAGGCTGATCTGCGGCGCCGCCCCACAACCGGGCGGCGCCGGTTTTTCCCGTTGCCCCGGTAATCCCTTGGCCCCTTCTTGCGGGCCCTCTGCGCGCGCAGGCTGACATGCCGCCGCCGGTGCAAGCCATTCCCGGACCTAGCCTGGACAAGGACATGACCGAAACATCCCAATCATCCACATCTTCCCCGCCCCAGCCCGGTGGCATTGGCGGCTTCTTGCGCGCAACCGAGATCGACCCGCGGCTGTTGGGCATGATCGGGGCCCTGCTTCTGATCTGGCTGGCGTTCGAGGCCTATTCGGCCATGGTTCTGGGGCGGCCATCGCTGCTTTTGGGCGCTTCGCAGGCCGAGGCGAACGGGTTTCTGACACCGCGCAACCTGTGGAACCTGTCGGTGCAGACGGCCTATATCGGGATCATGGCGACAGGGATGGTGCTGGTCATCATCACGCGCAACATCGATCTGTCGGTCGGCTCGATCATGGGCATGGTCGGGATGTACATGGGGCTGTTGCAGATCGAATACCTGACACCTGCACTTGGCCTTGGCCATCCGGCGATCTGGATCATTACGGTGCTCTTTGGCGTGGCCATGGGGGCGCTGATCGG
Organism: Paracoccaceae bacterium; assembly: GCA_025458385.1. Taxonomy (GTDB): domain Bacteria; phylum Pseudomonadota; class Alphaproteobacteria; order Rhodobacterales; family Rhodobacteraceae; genus JAAFHS01. The sequence continues at coordinate 3,331 of JALOSO010000125.1, forward strand.
GGCGTTTCAGGGGGTCCTGATCGCCTTTCTGAACATCCCTTCGTTCATCGTCACGCTGGGTGGCCTTCTGGTCTGGCGCGGCGCGGCGTTTCTTGTGGCGGGCGGCAAGACCATTGCCCCGCTGGATGACCGTTTTGCGCTGATCGGGGGCGGATCCTTTGGTGCCCTTGGGCGCACCGGCAGTTGGATCTTTGCGGTCATCGCCTGCGTGTTTGTGGTCTGGGCCTTTCTCAGCGGCCGCAAGTCCCGCAAGACCCACGGCTTTGCACAGCGCCCGGTTTGGGCCGAAACCTTTGTGATCGGGCTGATCTGCGCCGTGATCATCGGGGCGACGGCCGTGGTCAACAGCTATATCTGGCCAAAGGGGAATATCGAGAAATACTATGCGTCGATCGGGCAGGAACTGCCGGAATGCGCCAAGGACAATGACACGATCTATGAAGGGGTCTGCGCCACCTTCGGCCATGGCTTTGCCTATCCGGTGATGATCCTGATCGCGGTGGCCATCTTCATGACGATCCTGATGACGCGCACCCGCTTTGGCCGCTATGTCTTTGCCATCGGTGGCAACCCCGAGGCTGCGGCCCTGTCCGGCATCAACACCCGTGCGATGACCGTGAAGATCTTCACGTTGATGGGCGGGCTTGCCGGCATTGCCGCCGTGATCGGCGCTGCGCGGCAAAACAGCGCCACAAATGCGATGGGCAACCTTGACGAGCTTTACGTCATCGCCGCAGCCGTGGTCGGCGGCACATCGCTGGCCGGCGGCGTGGGCACGATCTATGGCGCGATCATCGGCGCGCTGATCCTGACCAGCCTGCAGACGGGCATGGTGCTGATCGGATTTGGCGACGGGTCTTACCAGCGCATCGTCATCGGCATCGCCCTCGTCCTCGCCGTCTGGCTCGACATCGTTTACCGCAAGCGCATCAAGTAAAGGGACATATCATGGTAGACAGAACCGGAACCCCGCTTGTCGAACTGCGTGACATCTCGATTTCCTTCGGGGGGATCAAGGCCGTTGATCATGTCACGGTGGACCTGTTCCCGGGAGAGGTTGTGGGCCTTCTTGGCCATAACGGCGCCGGGAAATCCACGCTGATCAAGTGCTTGTCAGGCGCCTACAAAGCCGATCATGGCGAAATCAGGATCAACGGGCAGGCGGTCGAGATCAATAATCCCCGCGATGCCCGGGCACAGAACATCGAGACGATCTACCAGACGCTGGCGCTGGCAGACAACCTTGATGCCGCGTCGAACCTGTTCCTGGGGCGAGAGCTGGTCAATAGCTTTGGCTTTGTCGACGAATCCAAGATGGAGGCGGAGACCCGCAAGATCATGGGGCGGCTGAACCCCAACTTCCGCAAGTTCAACGTGCCGGTCAGCGCCTTGTCAGGCGGGCAGCGGCAATCGGTCGCCATTGCGCGCGCTGTCTATTTCAACGCGAAAATCCTGATCATGGATGAGCCGACGGCCGCCCTTGGCCCGCATGAAACCCAGATGGTGTCTGAACTTATTCAGGAACTGAAAGCACAGGGACTGGGCATTTTCCTGATCGAGCATGACATCCACAACGTGATGAAGCTGTGCGACCGGGCCGTGGTCATGAAGAACGGCCAGCGCGTGGGCACGGTGAATGTGAACGAAGTCACGGACGATGACATCCTTGGCATGATCATCGCCGGGAAAAAGCCGGCACATCTGTCTATCTGATTGCGCAGGGCGGCCGGCACTGGTCTGGCCGCCCCGCGTTTTCTTTCAGTCAATCGTCCTGCGGGGCCGGGCCGTTCAGGCAGGGGTGTGCCGCCCCTTGCAGTTGCAGTTGCACGGATGCCGCTGCAATGGCATTGCTTGGGCATCGCTTGTCTGACACCGCCCTTTTGAAGGTTCGCGCCATGCCCTCTTTCCTGTCGCGCCTGTTTGCCAAGGCCCCTGCGCCGCCGGTTGAACCCGTGCTTTACAAGGATTGCCGCATCTATCCCGCCCCGGTGCAGGATGGCGCGGTTTACCGCATCGCCGCGCGGATCGAAAAAGACATCGAAGGCACGACACGGGTGCATCATCTCTTGCGCGCCGATACCCACAATGCACGCGACGATGCCACTGCCGCCACGCTTGCCAAGGCCCAGCAGGCCATTGATCAATTGGGTGACACGCTGTTTTCCTGACGGCAGGCTTTGCAAACCAGACGGCAACGCCGCCTTGGCAGGGTCGGCCTGTCCGCGCCCGCCTGCTGCCCCTAGCGGCGGCGGTCGCGCCGTGCGCTCATCGGTTGGAAGGCCACGCCGACATGCGCCTCGCAATAGGGTTTGCCCGGCAATGACGGCAAACCGCAGAACCAGAAATCATCGGTTGCCGGGTCGCCGATCGGCCATTTGCAGGTGCGTTCGGTCAACTCCATCAGCGTTAGCCGCTTTGCGCGCTTTTCAACCTCGCGCACCGAGGCCAATGCCTCTGGGCTGATCTCGTTTGCGGCGGGCTGCGGTGGCAGCGGCTGGCCCGCGGGAATGATCGCCTTGCGCACGGGCAGGGCCGTGACGGTTGCCCCCCCCGGCGGTGGGGCCGGGCGCTCGATGGGGCGTTCGGCGCGGGGGGGCATCGGCTCAACCACGCGCGGGGCCGGATCGGCAGGCTTGGCTGCGGCAACCACCGGCGCCTCGACCTCCTCCTCATCCTTGCCGCCCACGCGGTTCGACAGGCCAAGCCTGTGCACCTTGCCGATCACGGCATTGCGGGTGACGCCGCCCAGTTCCTTGGCAATCTGGCTGGCCGACTGGCCTTCGCCCCACATGCGTTTCAGCGTTTCGACACGCTCATCGGTCCAGGACATGGCCTTCTCCGGCAAAATTCACGAAATTCCCTGTATCTTATCGCCCCGGCGGGGGGGCCACAAGCAAATGCGCAACAAAACCGTCAAAGCCGGGCTGCCGCGTCAGCCCAGATCCTTGATCACCAGCAAGGCGGCCCCGATCCCATAGCCGATCCACAGCCGAAATGCGGCCGCCACGGCCAGCGGGCTGCGCCGGAAGCGCAGCAGCGCCAGGGCGGAAACGCAGAACAGCAGCATATGCCCCACCGTGACGATCCCCATCAACTGCCAGTACAGCACAGCCTCTGACGTGATCTCCAGATAGATCTGCGACAGGACACGCAGCATCAGGCCAAGCGGGATCAGCACAAGACCCATCAGAAAACGCAGGCCAAAGCCTGGCTTTTTCGGTGCCGCCATCGGGGTGATCATCGGCCGTGTCCCGTCGCTGTCACTGTCACTGTCACCGTCAGGATGCGCAAGAAATCTGGTGGACATTTGACATGCGTATGGCTATCGCAAGGCATGGCACAGATGCAGCACCTTGTCCTTGTGATCCGACGCCGACACGCCTGATGGCGGCGGCCTGCTGTTGCATGCCTGTCTTCCCCCCTGTTGACCCACACCCGGCTTCGCCTTACGGCTTGGCCCATCCCGTGATCTGAGGCCCCCCTATGATATCTGCCGTCCTTCCGACCTATAATCGCGCGCCGCTGGCCTTCACACATGGCGCTGGATCCTGGCTTACGGCTGAGGATGGCACACGATATCTCGACCTTGGTGCCGGCATTGCCGTCAACGCACTTGGCCATGCGCACCCCGCACTGGTGGAAACGATCAGCGCGCAGGCGGCGAAGCTGTGGCATGTGTCCAACGTCTACCGCATCCCGGAACAGGAACGGCTGGCCGAAATGCTGGTCGAGAAAACCTTTGCCGACACGGTGTTCTTCACCAATTCCGGCACCGAGGCGGCGGAACTGGCCATCAAGATGACGCGCAAGTACTGGACCGAAAAGGGCGATCCGCGGGTTGAGATCATCACCTTCGCCGGGTCTTTCCATGGCCGCTCCACGGGTGCCATTGCGGCGGCAGGGTCGGAAAAGATGGTCAAGGGCTTTGGCCCGCTGATGCCGGGCTTCACGCATCTGGACTGGGCCGACCATGATGGCTTGCGCGCCGCCATCACCCGCAAAACCGCCGCCGTGATGATCGAACCCGTGCAAGGCGAAGGCGGCATCCGGCCCGTGCCCGACCAATGCCTGAAAGGCCTGCGCGATCTGTGCGACAGCGTCGGCGCCCTGCTCATATTCGACGAGGTGCAATGCGGCATGGGCCGCACGGGCCGCCTGTTCGCGCATGAATGGTCCGGCATTACGCCCGATATCATGATGGTCGCCAAGGGCATCGGCGGCGGCTTCCCGCTTGGCTGCGTGCTGGCCACCGAAAACGCGGCCTCCGGCATGACGGCGGGTACGCATGGCTCCACCTATGGTGGCAATCCCTTGGGCTGTGCCGTGGGCGCAAAGGTCACCGAGATCGTCAGCGACGACGCCTTCCTGGCCGAGGTCAACCGCAAGGGTGCACTGTTCCGCCAAGGCCTTGAATCGCTGGTGGCCAGCCACCCGAAGGTGTTCGAAGCCGTGCGCGGCATGGGCCTGATCCTGGGCCTCAAGATGCGCCTGCCCAACACCGATTTTGTCAAGGCCGGCTACGCAGCCCACGTCCTGACCATCGCCGCCGCCGACAACGTCATCCGCCTTTTGCCCGCGCTCAACATCGACGACGCCGACATCGCCGAAGCGCTGCGACGCCTCGATACCGCCGCAAGCCAAATCGCCGCCTGATCCCATTTTCGGTCTACAAATATCCCACGGGGGGTCCGGGGGGTGTGAAACCCCCCGGCCTTTGCCAAAGAGAACAACATGAACCATTTCCTCGACATTCACACCACCTCTGCCAACGATCTGCGCGCCATGATCGACAGCGCCCATGCCATGAAGGCCGCCCGCAATGGCCGCCCCAAAGGCACGCCGGATGATGCACAACCCCTCAAGGGCCGCATGGTGGCGCTGATCTTTGAAAAACCCTCCACCCGCACGCGCGTGTCCTTTGACGTGGGCGTGCGCCAGATGGGCGGCGAGACGATGGTCCTGTCTGGCCGCGAAATGCAGCTGGGCCATGGCGAAACCATCGCCGATACCGCGCGGGTGCTGTCGCGCTATGTCGACCTGATCATGATCCGCACCTATGAAGAGGCAACACTGCACGAAATGGCTGAACACGCCACCGTGCCGGTCATCAACGGCCTGACGAACCGCACGCATCCCTGCCAGATCATGGCCGATGTGATGACCTACGAGGAACATCGCGGCCCCATCGCCGGGCGGCAGGTGGTCTGGGCGGGGGACGGCAACAATGTCTGCGCCAGCCTGATCCATGCCGCCGGGCAGTTCGGCTTTGACTTCACCTTCACCGGCCCCGAACCGCTGGACCCCGACCCCGCTGCCGTCGCCTTTGCGCGGGCGCAGGGGCGGCGCATTGCGCTGACCCGAGACCCCGCGCAAGCCGTGCAGGGCGCGGACCTTTTGGTCACGGATACCTGGGTCAGCATGCATGACCCCGAAAGCGCAAAGGAACGCCGCCACAACCAGTTGCGCGGTTATCAGGTGAACGAGACGCTGATGGCGCAGGCCAGGCCTGACGCGCTGTTCATGCACTGCCTGCCCGCGCACCGGAATGACGAGGTGACATCGGCGGTGATGGATGGCCCGCATTCCGTGGTGTTCGACGAGGCCGAAAACCGCCTGCATGCCCAAAAGGCCATCATG
>JALOSO010000006.1 GCA_025458385.1 Paracoccaceae bacterium
ATCTCGCGCACCGAATCGACGCTGCTTTCCTCCAGATAGCCCTGCCGAAATGTGCCCAGCCCGTTTTCACCCGGATTACCGGTGTTGGGCGGCCCCGAGGCCGGCGTTTCAAGAAACAGGTTTGACCCCAGGGCCTCAAGCCCGCGTTCGTTCGCAAAGCCCACAAGGTTCAACTGGCCGACAAGCTGCGGTTCAACCTGATCGTCGAAATAGGCGTAAACCTCGCCGCTGGCGTTGATTGCGATGCTGCGTGCGTCCTCTGGCAGGGTGATGCCGGGGGCCACGGCATGGCCTTCGCTGTCAACCACCAGCCCATCGGCCGACCGCTTGAGCGCGCCATCGCGCGTATAGCCCGACGCGCCCGAAGGCAGCGTGACCTCGATGTAACCATCGCCCTCGATGGCGACATCCAGATCGCCGCCTGTCGCCGTCAGCGTGCCCTGCTGCGGAATGAACGACACCGCAGCCGCCCGCACCCCCAGCCCGATCTGGATGCCCGTGGGCATCATCGTGCCGTCCTGCGCGGTGATTGTCCCGGGCCGCGCCATCTGCTGATAGTGCAGATCGGCAAAGTCGGCGCGGCGGGCGTTGTAGCCCGTGGTCGACATGTTGGCGAGGTTGTTGGACACCACATCCACCCGCATCTGCTGGGCCGCCATGCCGGTTGCCGCGATCTGAAGCGCCTTCATGTCATCATCCTTTACTGGCCAAGCGTCTGGATCACGGCGCGGACGCGCGCATCCTCGCGGTCAAGCAGCGACTGGCCCAGCTCATAGGCGCGCTGCACGGCAATCATTCGGGCAATCTCGGTCACTGGTTCGACATTGCTGTCCTCAAGCATGCCTTGCATGATCTGGCCGCCCTCTGCCGGAACGACCCCGCCGTCCGCCCGGAACATGGTTCCCGCAACATGGACAAGGTCCAGCGGATCAGCCGGTTGCCACAGCCCGATTTGGGCCAAGGCCACCCCGTCAGCCGACAGCGTGCCATCCTGAGAGATGGCGATACTGCGCGCATCGGGCGGCGCTACGACGGCCGTCCCCCCCGCATCCAGCAGCGCGTGACCTTCGGCCGTCACCAAGGTGCCATCTGCATTCGGCGTAAAGGCCCCGGCACGGGTCAGGCGCGGGCCATCGGCTGTCTGCACCTGAAAGAAGCCTTCACCCTGAATGCCAAGATCATAGCTGCCGCCGGTCTGTGACAGGCCCGCCTGCGAAAGATCGACCCGCCTTGTATTGCCCAGCGACATCGACAACGACGGATCGTCCTGCAGTGCCGCCACATATTCCGAAAAGATCACACCTTCGCGGCGGAACCCTGTGGTCGAGATATTGGCAAGGTTATGGGCGACCACATCCATTTCGCGCATCAGCCCGGATTGCCGTGTCAGTGTCGTGTAACCGATGCTGTCCATGGCTTAGCTTCCCGCGATCAGGGGGATGACGCGATCATGGAAAAAGTTGACCAGCGTCGCCGTCATGAAGCCCATGCTGGCCCAGAAGACCAACAGCATCGCCCCCACTTTGGGCACAAAGGTCAGCGTCATTTCCTGCACCGATGTCAGCGCCTGAAACAACCCGACGACCACCCCTGCCACCAGGGCCACCGTTAGCAACGGGGCCGAAATGATGACCGAAACCCACAAGCCCTGCCGCAGCACATCAAAGATCACACCCTCGGTCATACCGGCATCCTCAGGATTTCCTGATAGGCCTCGACCACCCGGTCGCGGACCGTGGCCACCGTCTCGACCGCCATCTGCGATGAGGCCAGCGCCTGCACAAGCGCATGCGGATCGGCCCCGCCTGACATGGCCGCCCGCGCCGTCGCCTCATGCTGTGACAGCGCGCCTGTGACATTGGCCGCGGCCTGCGCAAAGGCCTGACCCATGGCATCCGGCTGCGGCTTTGGCGCTGCAGCCGAACGGGCCTGCGCATAGGTCTGGTTGGCAAAGGATGTTCGCAAGTCCATTCTGGATCTCCCTTAACGGCGCAACAGATCAAACAGGCTTTGCGTCATCTGCCGCGCCTGATCGAACAGGCGAAGGTTCGCCTCGTAACTGCGCTGCGCTTCGCGCGCGTCAGCGATTTCGATCACCAGATCGACATTCGAGCCGTCATAGTAACCGGTGTCATCCGCCATCGGATGGGCCGGATCATGCACCCGTGCCCCCGCGCTGCGGTCAAGCTGCACAGGCCCGGTTTCAACCAGACCCGTGCGCATTTCTTCCTCGAAACTGACGATCTTTCGTTGATAGCCGGGGGTGTCGGCGTTGGCCACGTTCTCTGACACATGCCGCAGGCGCATGGCCTGCGCCTCCATCCCCGAGGCGGATACACGCAAGGATTGGAACAGATCACTCATCCGCGCCCCCTAGCCCCGCCGTCCAAGGCTGGCGCGGATGACCTCGGACGTGCCACGATAGATCGCCAGGGCCATCTCATGCTGCTGGCGGGCCTCGACCGCATGCCGCATTTCCGCTTCAACCGACACGGTGTTGCCATTGGGTGACCCATGGCCACGCACCGTCTGGGCCGCAAGCCCGCCCATGGCTGGCGCCGCAGCCCCGATATGGCCCGGCCGCGTGCTGCGCAGGCCTTCTGCCCCGCCTTCACGCCAGACCTGATCGAAATCCGCAATGTCCTGCCGCCGGAAACCCGGCGTATCGGCATTCGCAACATTTCTTGCAATCACGCCCAGCCGGTTTCCGGCATGGGCTGCCATGGCCTGTGCCATTGCCGTGATTTCCAGTTTCTCGAACATCTCGGGCTTCTCCCTCGACCGCTTTCATCAAGACTTAAGGGTGATTCCTTTAGAAAGGGTAAGTTGCGAACAAAGGGAGAATCCCGGTGGCCGAAATCTTTGATCTTCTTGCGGCTGAGGTTGGTCGTGTGGCCACGCGGATGCAGGTGGGCCGCGTGACGCAGGCGGCCGGCGGGCTGCTGCATGTCACCGGCCTGAACACGCATGCCCGCCTGGGTGATCAGGTGACCATCCGCTCTGGCCGGTCTGATATCGGCGGCGAGGTTTTGCGTCTGACACCGCAGGACACCATCATCCTGCCTGATGGCGGCGGCGATGGGATGGCAATCGGCGATGCGGTTGTGCTGCGCGGGACAACGGATATCGCCCCCGATGCCAGCTGGATCGGCCGGGTGATTGATGCTTTTGGTCAACCGCTGGACGGCAGGCCCTTGCTGGCAGGCGCTTCCCCACGTCCCGTCCGCTCTGCCCCCCCACCCGCCGCCACGCGGCGCAGGCTGGGTGCCAGATTGGCCACCGGTGTTGCCGTGTTCGATACTTTGCTGCCCCTCGTGCGCGGCCAGCGGATCGGGCTGTTCGCCGGTTCCCGCGGGGTCGAGGCCGATGTGATCGTCATCGGCCTTGTCGGCGAACGCGGGCGCGAACTGCGCGAATTCACCGAAAGGGTGCTTGGTCCGGCGGGCCTTGCGCGCAGCGTTGTCGTGGCCGCAACATCTGACCAGTCCGCGTTGCAGCGGCGGCGCTGCGCCTGGACGGCAATGGCCATTGCCGAATACTTTCGTGACCTTGGCCTGCAGGTTCTGCTTCTGCTTGACAGTATCACCCGCTTTGCCGAAGCGCACCGCGAGGTTGCGCTTGCCGCCGGTGAGGATGCCGGGCTTGGCGGCTTTCCCCCATCAACCAGCGCGATGATCATGGCGCTTGCCGAACGCGCCGGGCCTGGGCCCGAGGGCGCTGGCGATATCACTGCGGTCTTTTCGGTGCTGGTTGCAGGGTCTGACATGGACGGCACGGTGGCCGACATCCTGCGCGGCGTTCTGGACGGTCATGTGGTGATGGACCGCAAGATCGCCGAACGCGGGCGCTATCCCGCCATTGATCTGTTACGCTCGGTGTCGCGCAGCCTGCCCGAGGCCGCAAGCCCGGATGAAAACGCCCGGATTGCGCAGGCCCGGCGCTTGCTGGGGGCCTATGACCGCGCAGAACTGATGATCCAGGCCGGGCTTTATGCGGCCGGATCAGACCCGATGGTCGATGCCGCAATCAAGGTCTGGCCAGCACTTGACGGGTTTCTGGCCGAAACGGCCCCTGCAGACGGCATCGCAGGCAGTTTTCGCAGGCTTGAAAGCATCCTTCCGCCCGAAAAAGCCTGACCTGTTGGAGGCATTCGGTGGCCTGTCCCCGTCCTGGTCAAGGCAGCCTGCCGCAGGGCCGTCACCCGGCAGGGGCACCTTCTGCGCAAAGGGCCAACCGGGGTGGCGAGGATCACGATGCGCGGCAAGCCCGACCAAAGGCAGCAAGAAGGTCGCCTTGCTGACAGTGTCCCAAACGGTACAGCCGTCAGCGGTTGAAATTCTGCAGCAGCGTTAACGCCGACAGGCCGCGCGTGCCGGGCTGCAGGTTTCCGACATCGGCCTGGACGAGAAAGCGGCGCACCAGATCTTCCAGCTTTTTCGGATCGCTGAACTGCCGAAGCGATTCTGACCCGAACGCTGATCCTGCCCGGGCTTTCAGCGTTTCGAGCTGCCGGTCAAGATCAACCGAAGCAAAGCTGTCCGGCAACCCAAAGGCAGTCTGGAAGACCTGCCGCATCGGTGCATTTCCCAGCACCGTCAGCCACAGCAGGTCTTCCGACCCCGACCTTGCAGCAAGGGCCGGAAGTTCGCGCTCGATGTTCATGGCCAGGCGAAAGTTGCCATTCTGCTCTCCCACCGCGGCTTCAAAGCCGCGCTGGCGAAACTGGCTGATGATCTTGTCGGCAAAACCCCCGATCGCATTGCGGGGGGTTGTAAAATCACCAAAGCCAAAGGCCTGCGCCAGTTTCTGATATTGCTTGTCCGCAAGCCGGTTTGAAAACGCTGATTCCCGTAACGTCCCCTCTGCCAGAACCTTGCGGATAAAGGCCCGGTTGTTGATATCGCCCTCAAGGCCGAAGGCCCCCAGTGTCACCCGCAGCAACCGACGATCGGCCACCAGTTCGTCCGCTGTGCGGACCTTGCCGATATTGGCCCGAAAATAGTCTTCGTCACGTTTCAGCTGTGGCTGGGTGTTGAAGGCCGCCTGTTGCGAAGCGGCCGTTCGTTTCAGGATGATCCATCCGCCATAACCAGCCGCAGGAAGGGCCGGGGCGAACATCAGGCCAACCGCGAGGCCGCGAACAGCCGGTCCTCGCGCGGCAACAGCCCCCGCAGCGACTTTAGCGCCTGATAGTACTGGTCATCCAGCACGGCATCGGTTGCCTGGGTCAGCAAGGCGCGGCTGTCATGGTCGGTCAACGCCTGGCTCAGCTGTTCGATGCCGCGCAGCAACTGCATCCGCGCCACGGACGGTTCAGCATCGCCCGACAGCACCATCTGCGCAATGTAACAGACCCGGCGCACGGGCGTGTTCACCTCTTCGGGGTGGATGGCATCCCGCAGGCGCAGGATATGTGCGTTGGGCGTGACCACAGCCAGACGCGACCGACGGTCACCATTCTCGATCACGGCACCATTGATCAGCACCCGTTCATGCGGGCCGAGTTTCAGGACAAGTCCGGTCATCCCTGCCCCCCTTCGCCGCGCAGGCCGCGCATGACAGCAATGTTGATATCCGTCAGCACTTCGGGGCTTGCGCCGTTATCCAGCACCTTGCGGCTATGTTGGGCGGTGAATTCGTAAAGATAGAACAGCTTGGCGCGCAGCGCCGCTGGCAGCGGATTGGCAGGATCAGCGACATCGACGGCAAAGGCCGACCAGACGCGCTGATTATCGCTCAGTGCGGCAACAAGGCCGGGAAAATCACGCTCACGATGGGCCCAGGCAAGCGCAAGGCGCTGCGTTGTACGGGCGAGCAGATCATATTCAACAGCGCGCGGCGTGCGCGCAGGGGCCTCGGGGCGGGCATAAGCCGAACGGGACATTTGCAGGTTCATGGGGTCATCCGGTGAAAATTGGGGTCAAAGGGCCGAAAGAAAGCTGGGCCGGGGTCATCCCCCGGCCCGACCTTGTCACCGGAACAGGGCGAGCAGGCTTTGCGGCTGCTGGTTTGCAATCGACAGCGCCTGGGTCCCCAGCTGCTGTTGCACCTGCAACGCCTGCAGACGGGCTGACGCCTCTTCCATATCGGCATCCACCATCGACCCGATACCAGACTTCAGCGCATCAGAAAGCTTGCCCACAAAGTCGGCCTGAATGCTGATCCGTTTCTGCGTCGAACCAAAGTTCGCGGCAGCGTCAATCGACCGGTCGATCATGCCTTCAATGTTGGTCAAGGCCGCATCAGCACCCTTGTTCGTGCGCACGTCGATGGCATCAAGGCCGAACAGCCCGCCCGATGCCTTGCCGCCCGCATTGCCCGTGGCCGTCAGCGCAAGGCTGGCCGAACCCGTGCCATCATTGTCGACATTCAGCGACCATTGCTTGGTGGTCGGGTCCTGTGTGACCGACGTGGTCACACCGTTCGGATTGCCCGAATCGATGGCGATCTTCAGCCCGCGTGCCACATCTTCCATCGTTTCGTTCTTGCCGGCGATGTAGTCGTAAGACGCGCTGCCCACCGTGACCTTGTAGCTGTCGCCTTCATTGACTGCGGCTGTCGTCGACAGCGCGATGCGTTCCGCCCGTTGCGCGATTGTCGAGGCCGCCGCGGTGTTCGACCCGCTGGGTGCCGCCCCGTTGACGGCCGTGATGGCAAGCGTGCCGCCACCTGTCTCTGATTGCGTCACTGCAAGCCCCTCAAAGGCGCGTGTCGACGAAATGGTCAGCACACCCGCTGTGTTGGTGGCGCTGACACCGGCAAGCCCAAGCGCGTTGATTGCCCCCGTAAAGAACGTCGCAGCGTCAGTGCCGGTCGAAACGGCGGAAGCCGTAAAGTTCAGTTCAACCCCACCAACCGTCACGCGCGCCGTGTCGTTGATTGCGAAAGAACCACCAAAGGTCAGTTCTGCCGTCTTGCCCGTTGACGTCGTGGTGGCTGCCGATGCTGTTGCGTTTGGCGCCAGTGATGCCCCCGTTCCGAACGTACCTGCGCCAGTTGTCAGATCTTCGCGCTGGATGGTGATGTTCGATGCTGCCACGTTGCCGTTTGATGCCCGGTCAAGCGAGGACAGGATGTTCACGTCATCCGTGCCCTGGATCAGGTTCAGGCCATTGAACTGTGCTGCGCCAACAACCGAGGCGATCTGGTCGCGCAGCGCCACGATATCGGTCTGAATCTTGGCGCGGTCGACGTTCTCTTCCTGTGCGGCCACGATCTTGCCTTTGATATCCGTCAGCAGGTCCGTCACCGATTCAGCCGCCTGCCGGGCCACCGTCAGCGTGGACGAGCCAAGGTTGAGGCTGTCCGAAATGCCCTTGAAGCCTTTCACATCCGATTCCATAACCTTGGAAATCGCCCAGACCGCCGCATTGTCGCGGGCTGTGCCAACGGATTTCCCGGTCGAGATTTCCGACTGGATCATCCCCATGTTCTTGTTGATGCCCTTCAGCGTTTGCAGGGCAACCATCGCACCGTTGTTCGTCAGAATGGACGACATAGCTTTTCCTTTACATAGGCCTTGCACTTTGTGCACAGGCGTTAAACACCGCCTTTACGGCGGCAGGTCGGGCTTTCTTGCCAATGCAGCCTGACATACGGGCTGCGCCACCCCATCGGGAATGCATCGCCATTGATGCGGACCAAGACCTAATGGTTGATTAAATCGCCTGCCCCGGATGTCGCGGATTTGACTCAATTCCCATGCGTCGGTCAGATACGCTGACGCAGGGTCGTGGGCAGCGGGGCTGCCGCTGCGCGGTTGCCGTCACGGCCATAGGTCCGGTGGCCTGAAGCCGCCTCATGCAATTCCGCCAGCCGGCGACGGGCGGCCCTGATGCCGCGCAGGGCAGCGTCAAGCGCCCGCGCATTGCGCTGGGCTTTGGCGCGGATAGCCTGCAAGGCATCCTCTGGCCAATCAGACCCCTGCGCTGCGGCCAGATCTTCCGTCAACTGCCGCGAAAGCGGGCCGATCTGGCCCAGATCGCCCAGCAGCAGGGCTGCGTGAATTGCGTCAAGCCGCGCGGCCAGGCTATTCATTGGCCCCATCCTGCGCCTTTAGTGACCGGAACAGGTGCTCGGCCAGCCCGATCCCCCCGGCCGCCGCCATGGCACTGGCCTGTTCATTCCGCAGGAATGATGCGAACTGATCTTCGCCGATCCCGCCACCAAACACCTCTCGTGCCTTTCCCAGCCCGGCATGTGACAACATTTCCGCCAGAAAGGCGGCCTCAAGCTCGGTCGCTTTGCGGGCAAGGGCGGCTGTCCTGCTGCCGGTATCAGGGCGGGGAACAGTATCGGGGTGTATCTGCATTGCGGCTGATCCTTCTGGTTCATTCAGATTTTCCGCACTATCGGCGTCGGCGGTAAACAAGTGGTAACGATCTGGGGTCAAGAACGGCCTGAACGGCAGAAGTCGCAGGTCAGATGCAAAACCTTGTTCAAATCCGATCCGGGGGAATGGCCCCTGCCTTGGCCGCCCACGGCGCTGCAGAAGGTGCGCTTGCCGAACATGGCCTTGGCGATGCCGCGCAATTTGCAGCGATGCTGGCCGGGCTGACCGCCGCCCCGCGCTCTACGGCTGTTGAAGACGGCGCGGCCACGCCCGCCCCCGTGACTGACGCGATCCCTGCAGACAACATCGGCGCAGACGCCGAAGGGGCTATCGATGCGCTGGCGGCTGTTGACGTGGCAGCCGTGGTGCAGGCCGCTGGTTTTGCAGTGTTCAACCCACCTTTGCGACCCGCGTCCGGGGCGCCGTTGCCGGAACCGGCGATGACCACAGGGGTCTTAAATCCCCCACAACTGCCGCAGCAGCCCCAGCACAGTCTGCCCGAAACGGCCGCAATCGCCAGCGCCGATGCGGTGCATCCTGCACCCACCATCCCGCAGGCCAAGGCGACTGAGCCAGCCCATACACCCCCCGGGGTCCAGTTGCCCCACGCCGTCAGCTTGACAGTCCCTGTCGCCGCAACCCTGCTGCAACACGCACCACCACCGGCTGACCCGCTGCCATCTGCGCCTCTGGCCGCACAAGATACCGTCCGTCCAGCCCTTTTTGACCCTGAAGCAGGGCCGCCTGCACGTTGGGACAGCTTGTCGACAGCCCCCGCGACAACACCAAATGCCCCGCAACCGACGCCCGCGCCAGTCAGCGTGCCCCTGCCGCCTTTCGCGACCGCCCAGACCGTGACTGCGGCACCAAAAGTGACCAGTCCGCCTGCCCCGGCCCCTGCAGGGCCGCCAGCCGTCCCTGACCCTGTGATCGCAACGGCCACAGCGGCATTTCCCACATCGCAGGAATCGCGGGTGCGCAGTTCCGCCGACCCGGCCCTGATCAGCGCCGCGACCCCATTTGCCGCAGCCGCCGGTCCCCAATCAGCCTTTGCCCCGCCCAGCCCGTCAATGCCGGTGATATCGGCCAGCCCGATGCTGCAGCCGCCCTTGCCACCGGCCTTGCCCAGCGATCACAGCCTTGCAACGCCTGCGGATGCGGGCGTCGCGGCTGCAAGATACCCCCTGTCACTGCCCGTCATCACATCAGCGACCCCATCGCCGGTGGATGCCCCCGGCCGTTTGATGGTTGATGCCGCACCGCCCCTTTTCGACCCGGCTTTGGCAGAAATGCCGATAGCATCGCCCCTGTCCACCCCGGCCACTGCTGCACCGCCACCGTCGTCAATCGCCCCCGTCACACTTGCTGCCGTGCCGCAAGTGATTGTCGCCGCAGCCCTGAACAGCACCGCCACCGGTGCCGAACTGCGGCTTGATCCGGTCGAACTTGGCGCGCTTTCCTTCAGCATTGATCTGCAGGCGACCGGCCTTGTCGTGACAATTCTGGCCGAACGCCCGGAAACACTCGACCTGATGCGTCGCCATGCCGAGCAGTTGCTTGCCGACCTTCGCCAATCCGGATTCGCCGGTGCAAGCCTGAATTTCGGCCAGCCACAGCAAGACCCGGGCGGTCAGCGACAGCCCGCCACACATACCCCGGCCGAAGACCAGCCTGTCACGGCCAATCACCCCGCAGCACGAAATGCGGCCGCTTTTCAGCCCCCCCAAGCAGCCTCCGCCACCTTTGGCGGCCTTGACCTGCGCCTGTAACGGAGACCCAGATTGGACATTCAGCCCGCCACCGCCAACAGCCCGGCAGCCCCGCGTCAGGCCGATGCCGACGCCACCAAGATCACCAGTGACTACTCCACGTTCCTTCGGATGCTGACCACGCAGCTGCAAAACCAGGATCCGCTGAACCCGATCGAATCCAGCGACTATGCGGTTCAACTCGCCACTTTTTCGGGGGTCGAGCAGCAAACCCGCACCAACCAGTTGCTGGAGGCTTTGGCCACCCAGTTCAACATGCTGGGCATGGCGCAGATGGCAGGCTGGGTCGGGCAAGAGGCGCGGGTTGACGCCCCGGTCTGGATGGATGGCGATCCGGTGACGCTGTCCCCCAATCCTGCCACCGGGGCTGACCGGGCCGTGCTTGTCGTCAAGGACAGCCGGGGCACGGTTGTTGCACGGCAGGATCTGGCCCCCAGCACAGAACCCTATCTCTGGACGGGCCTTGGCATTGATGGCCTGCCTTTGCGCAGCGGACAGTACACCTTGTCCCTCGAAAGCTATCGCAATGACGAAATGATTTCCCTTACACCGATGGAGCACTACGCCCGCATCGTCGAAGCGCAAGGCGGGGCCACCGGAACCACCCTGCTTTTGGAAGGCGGGGTCAGGGTCGCCGCCGACAAGATCACCGCGCTGCGCGGCGGTTGATCCGCCTTGTCACCAGAATGCGCAGGCCGCAAAGACTGGCTTGACCTTGCCGCCAGACAGTCCAGAACAGGCTGATCACACTGGCGGAGCATGCGATGGCCACCCTTTTGAACAGCGATGACCGCGCCCGCCTGCTGCCCGCTTTGGGTCAAACGGGCTGGGGCGCCGTCGACGGCCGCGATGCCCTGCGCAAAGTCTGGACCTTTCGCAACTTTTCCGAAAGCTGGGCCTTCATGTCGCGCATTGCCCTGATGGCCGAGGTCATGAACCACCACCCGGAATGGCGCAACGTCTACAATACCGTCGACATCACGCTGACAACCCATGACTGCGGCGGCCTGTCAGACCTTGATGTGCGCATGGCCCACCGGATCGACAAGATCGCTGGCACCACGCCCTGGCAGAAAGACCTGACCCTGCCCGTGGAAAGCCTGTGCCAGATCAAGGCCCGCAAGGCCACCTGACACCTGCCCGCCCCGGCACAGGGCCCCCTTGCGGGAAAGCGCGCGCCTGTGCCGCGCCTGCGCAGCCTGTCCGGGGGCCACGCGCAGACCGTCAGATCGCGGCCAGCATCGCTTCGCCGCTCGAAATCTCGCAGCCGGTGGCCGGTTCGGGGTGAAACACCTGAACGACACCATCCACGGCATAAAGCGCGTACCGTTTGCTGCGCTCATACAGCCCGATGGCCGGCACGGAAAATGCCATGCCAATCGCCTTGGTAAAGCTGCCATCGGCATCGCCAAGCATGGCAATGCCTGCGGCGTCGGCCCCGGTCGCCTTGGCCCAGGCGCCCATCACGAAGGGATCGTTCACCGAAACACAAATGATTTCGTCCACACCCTTGGCCGCCAGCGCGGCCTGTGTGCGGATGAAAGACGGCACATGCATGGTTGAACAGGTGCCGGTAAACGCGCCCGGCAATCCGAACAGCACCACCTTGCGCCCTTTCAGCTGCGCATGCAGCGAAACCTGTTCCGGGCCGTTCGCCCCCATGCGCGACAGGGTCGCCTCCGGGATCATATCGCCTGCAGAAATCGTCATTCTCGTCACTCTCATGGTTTTACTGATTTGCCTTGCTGGTTATAGCTGGCACTGCAACGCTGGCCAGAGGGAACGTGATGACAGCAATCGTGGTGATCGGCGCCGGGCAGGCTGCAGCAGCAGTGGCCGCGAAACTGCGCAGCCTTGGCCATGATGGCCCGCTGACGCTGGTTGGCGATGAACCCCAGCCACCCTACCAGCGCCCGCCCCTGTCAAAAACCTATCTGCTGGGCGATACCACGGCCGAGCGGCTGTGGCTGCGCGCACCGGAATTCTATGCCGAACAGAACATCACGCTGCGCCTTGGTGCACCGGTCACGGCGATTGACCGGACGACGCGGCAGGTGGTCATCGGCGACACGATGCTGCCTTACGATCACTTGGTGCTGACCACCGGTTCCATACCACGGCGGCTGCCAGCGGCCATCGGTGGCGATCTGGCCGGTCTTTATACCGTGCGCACGCTGGCAGATGTCGATGCCATGCGGGGCGAATTTGTGGCCGGGCGCCGCCTTGTGGTGATCGGCGGCGGGTATATCGGGCTTGAGGCGGCCGCCGTGGCGGCAAAACGCGGGCTTGCGGTCACCGTTGTGGAAATGGCCCCACGTATCCTGCAACGTGTCGCGTCACCCGAGACGTCGGACTACATGCGCGCACTGCATCAGGCGCATGGCGTTACCATCATCGAAGGCACAGGTCTTGACCGGCTTTTGGCCGATGATCAGGGGCATGTGGCGACCGCGCGGCTGACTGACAGGCGCGAACTGCCTTGTGATTTCGTGATCGTGGGGGTGGGCATCACCCCGGCAACGGCCTTGGCCGAAGCCGCCGGGCTGGCGATCGAGAATGGCATCCGCACCGACACGGAAGGGCGCACCTCTGATCCGCGCATCTGGGCGGCCGGTGATTGTGCCAGCTTTCCCCATGGCGACGGGCGGATCCGGCTCGAGTCGGTTGGCAACGCGATTGATCAGGCCGAATGCGTGGCCGAAAACATCATGGGGCGGGGTCAGGCCTATCAGGCGAAACCCTGGTTCTGGTCTGACCAGTTCGATTGCAAGTTGCAGATCGCCGGGCTGAACACCGGTTATGACAGGATCATCACCCGCGGCCCCGATGGCGATGCCGTATCCTTCTGGTACTATCGCGGCGATCGGCTGCTGGCCGTTGACGCGATGAACGATTCCCGCGCCTACATGGTAGGAAAGCGCCTGATCGAGATGGACCGCAGCCCTGATCCGGCGCTGATTGCCGATCCGGCCACCGCGCTGAAGGCCCTGATCAAGTGAGGATCATCGGCGGGCGGGCGCGCGGCCTGCACCTTGCACCGGTCGGGGCAGGCGATGCCGCTGCTCGGCTGCGCCCGACATCGGACCGTGTGCGCGAGGCGATCTTCAACTTGCTGATCAACGGCGGCTATGGTGACCCGGTGAACGGTGCGCAGGTGCTTGACCTGTTTGCCGGGACCGGGGCGCTTGCGCTAGAGTCGATCAGCCGGGGGGCAGCGCGGGCTGTGCTTGTTGATGACGGGGCTGCTGCGCGCGCACTGATCCAGCGCAATGTCGCGCTTTTGCAGGCGGGCGATGCGGTCACGCATTTGCGCCGCGATGCGACACGGCTGGGCACCTGCCCCGGGCACGCAGCTGACCTTGTGTTTCTCGATCCGCCTTATGGGCGCAATCTGGGCGAGGCAGCCTTGGCCAGCGCGCTTGAGGGCGGCTGGATCGCCTCTGGCGCGCTGATCGTCTGGGAAGAAAGCCAGCCGCCCGTCGTTTCGCCCGCATTCAGTCTGCAAGACCAGCGCCGCTATGGCGATACGCTGATCACGATCCTGCGTGCGCCATGATCAGCCGGTCACACCAGAAAGGCGACGCTGCAAGCGTTGCGGTCTATTCCGATTGTGGCAGCTATCGCTATCTGCTGACGCGCACCTGGATGGCCACGGGGCGCAAGGCACTGTTCATCATGCTGAACCCGTCAACCGCGACCGAACTCCAGAACGACCCCACGGTTGAACGTTGCGAAAGGCGCGCGCGTACCCTTGGCTTTGGGGCGTTCCGCGTGACCAATATCTTCGCGTTTCGTGCAACAGACCCGCGCGTGATGCGTGCCCAATCTGATCCTGTCGGCCCGGAAAATGACGCAAGCATCCTGCAGTCGCTGCCATGGGCCGATCAGATCATCTGTGCCTGGGGCAACCATGGTGCGCATCTTGGCCGCGGCCGGCAGGTCGAGGCGATGCTACGGACAGCGCAGATGCCGTTGTGGCACCTCGGCCTGACACAGGCCGGTGTACCGAAGCACCCGCTTTACATTTCCTATACAGCGCAGCCAATGCCCTGGCTGCCTGACGCGGCAGAACAGCCGGCTGATCAGGCTGCGCGCAACTGAATATCCCCCGGTGTCAAGCCGGGCGCACCTTGCACGATGGCAATATGCACCCCGTCGAGGATGACCGCCATATCATCTGTCCCGTCGATGATTTCTGTCAGCAGCACGGGCGCAGGATGCAGGGCTGCATCATACAGCAGCACGATGTGGTCATCTGACGGGGTATAGTCGGCAATCACCGCCGGCGGCACGTTGGGGCCATAATCGGCGAGGGTAAAGCCGTCAGCCCCGGCATCGCCATGGGCGATATCACCTGCGCCCAATCGCAGCGAGTCATCCCCCACCCCGCCTGACAACACATCCGCCTCATCATCGTCCGCGCCAACAAGCGCATCATGGCCTGCGCCGCCTTGCAACGTATCGGCCCCCGCGCCGCCCATCAGGCCATCGTCGCCTGCGCCACCGATCAGCAGGTTGGCCTGATCGTCACCGATCAGGAACTGCGCGTCACTGTCAGGATCAGTGCCCCCGACCGGGCCTTCCCCCGGCAACTCCTCAACCGGGACAAAATCGGGTTCGGGTTCGGGTTCGGGTTCGGGCGTTGCGTCTGGCGCTGGCGCAGGGTCGCCAGCCGCCCCGGCATCCACAAGGGGTGGGCCCACCGCGCCTTCATCATCCGTGATGAAGTCGCCCTCGGCCCCGGGACCGCGCGCCTCATCGACCGGTGGCAACGCTTCCGGATCCTCTGTGCTGTCGCGCCGTTCGGCCATCACCGAATCGCCCATCAGGCCCGCGAACATCGCACTTAGCAACCCCAACAACCCCAGCATGTCCGTCCCCTGCACCGCTTCACGGCGGAAGTATTAACAATGGTTAACGTAACCTATTGAGATTCATCCGCTTTCAGATGTGGTTATACCATTTTGGAATGCGCTTTTCTATGCCCTTTGGCGCCGGAACTGATACGGTTTGTCGGCAATCCCCGCAGTCTTGCCCCATTCCTGCCGCAGGGGCCGCGGATTCGCGCTTTCCTTTGTGGCCAAATGCCCCTATAGGCGCGCTTCTGCACAAATGCAGACCCTCCAAGGGCCTTGCTGGACGACATCCCGGCCTGCGCCATAACCCTTTGCCAAGGAGACCACGATGTCGATCACTGTCGAAGAGAAGAACCGCCTGATCAAGGAATACGCAACCAAGGACGGCGACACCGGTTCGCCCGAAGTGCAGGTTGCCGTTCTGTCCAGCCGCATCGCCACGCTGACCGAGCATTTCAAGGGCCACAAGAATGACAACCATTCGCGTCGTGGCCTGCTGAAGATGGTGGCAAAGCGCCGGACGCAGCTGGACTACCTCAAGAAAAAAGACGAGGCGCGCTATACTGCGCTGATCGCCCGTCTGGGCCTGCGCCGCTAAGCAACGCCTGTTCGAAGGCCATGAACGCCCGGGGGAAACCGCCGGGCGTTTTGCATGTGAACGGACCTGCACGGCAGGCAGGGTTGCGCAAAGGCCTTGCCGCGCGCGAAAACACCGGTTCTATGGCTTGGCAGATCAGCAAGGGCCGACAAGGCAACAGGCGTGGCGAGGGTGCAAGGATCACGGACAATCCTGCTTTTGGGCGCGACGGGCACCATTGGCCGGGCCACTGCGCGTGCGTTGCTGGACGCGGGCCATCGCGTAACGGCCCTTGTGCGCGCCGGGGCAGACCTGAAGGGTCTGGATGGCTGCACCATCATACCCGGCGATGTGACGGCACCGGGCGCCGTCGCGGCCGTGTTGGCCCGGCATCCGGCGGATGCGGTGGTGTCCTGCCTTGCCAGCCGGACCGGCACGCCGGCACAGGCATGGGCCATCGACCACGCGGCCAACAGTGCAGCCCTGCAGGCTGCGATTGCCGCAGGGACCCGGCAATTCATCCTGCTGTCGGCGATCTGCGTGCAGAAACCCATGCTGGCCTTTCAGCAGGCCAAGCTGGCGTTCGAGACCGAATTGCAGGCCGCGCCGCTGACATGGTCGATCGTCCGCCCCACGGCCTTTTTCAAGTCACTGTCGGGGCAAGTGGCACGTGTTGCTGCGGGCAAGCCCTTTGTGGTCTTTGGCGATGGCCGCCTGACCGCCTGCACCCCGATCAGCGACCGTGACCTTGGCCGCTTTCTGGCACAATGCCTGGATGACCCTGCCGCACGCAACCGCATCATGCCCATCGGTGGCCCTGGCCCTGCGCTGACGCCGCGTGATCAGGCAGCGATGCTTTTCCAGCTGACCGGGCGCAAGCCCCGGCTGCGGCACGTGCCCGTTGCGCTGATGGACGCGATCATCGCGATGCTGACGCTGGCCGGCCATCTGTCGCCGCGCCTGGCCGACAAGGCCAGTCTGGCGCGCATCGGACGCTATTATGCGACTGAATCCATGCTGCTGCACAACCCCGCCACCGGCCTTCCCGATGCCCGCCTGACCCCGGCATTCGGCACCGACACCCTGCAAGACCATTATGCAGCCCTGTTGCGCGGTGATGTCGCCGATGATCGCGGCGCGCATGCCGTGTTCTGAACCTGTGAAGATGGCATGCGGCAACACAATCCTTTTCAACCTGCGGGTTTTCCTGTATGCGCCCGCCATCTGCGACGTGAGGCCATGCCCCCGGCCACATGCATGAAGGATGGGGGGGCGGCGGCAATGGGGCCGCCAGATATGTGGGGCGACAGGCCAGGGGGCCGGTCCCAAAGGAAAACCAGATGTTCAATGTGACGAAAAAATCGATCCAGTGGGGCAGCGAGACGCTGACACTGGAATCCGGAAAAGTTGCGCGTCAGGCCGATGGTTCGGTCATCGCGACGCTGGGTGAGACCAGTGTGATGGCGAACGTGACCTTCGCCCGGTCGGCAAAGCCGGGTCAGGATTTCTTTCCGCTGACCGTGCACTATCAGGAAAAATACTATGCCGCAGGGAAGATTCCCGGCGGCTTTTTCAAGCGTGAAGCGCGGCCTTCCGAAAAGGAAACGCTGACATCGCGGCTGATCGACCGGCCGATCCGCCCGCTGTTCGTTGACGGTTTCCGCAACGAGGTGCTGGTGATGGCAACCGTGCTGTCGCACGACCTGCATAACGAACCTGATATCGTGGCAATGATCGCAGCGTCAGCCGCGCTGACGGTTTCCGGTGTGCCGTTCCGCGGCCCGATCGGCGCGGCGCGCGTCGGCTTTGCCAATGGGCAATACGTGCTGAACCCATCGGTTGATGACATGCAGAACCTGCGTGCCAACCCGGATCAGCGGCTTGATCTGGTCATTGCGGGTACGAAAGAAGCCGTGATGATGGTAGAATCCGAAGCCTATGAACTGACCGAGGCCGAGATGCTGGGCGCGGTGAAGTTCGGCCATGCGCAGATGCAGCCGGTGATCGACCTGATCGTCGATTTTGCCGAAGATTGCGCCAAAGAGCCTTTCGACTTTCAGGCGCCCGATTATTCGGACCTGTACGCCAAGGTCAAAAAGGCAGGCGAGACGCTGATGCGTGCGGCCTTTGCGATCCGCGACAAGCAAGAGCGGACCACGGCAATCGAGGCCGCTGTCGAGGCGATCAAAGCCAAGATGACAGACGAAGACCGCGAAGACAGCAACCTTTACCCCGCGATCAAGCAACTGGAGTCAGCCGTGTTGCGCGGTGATGTGGTCAAGCGTGGCCTGCGGATTGACGGGCGCGATACCAAGACCGTGCGCCCGATCGTCTGCGAAACCGGCATCCTGCCGCGCACCCATGGCTCGGCCCTGTTCACGCGTGGTGAAACCCAGGGTCTGGTTGTCACCACGCTGGGCACGGGCGAAGATGAGCAGATCATCGACGCGCTGCACGGCAACAGCCGCTCGAACTTTCTGCTGCACTACAACTTCCCGCCCTATTCCGTGGGTGAAGTTGGCCGCGTAGGCTCCCCCGGCCGTCGTGAGATTGGCCATGGCAAGCTGGCATGGCGTGCCCTGCAGGCCGTTCTGCCTGCGCCGACGGATTTCCCGTACACCATTCGCGTGGTGTCCGAGATTACCGAATCGAACGGCTCCTCCTCGATGGCGTCGGTCTGCGGTGGGTCCCTGTCCATGATGGACGCGGGCGTACCGCTGAAGGCCCCCGTGGCGGGCGTTGCGATGGGTCTGATCCTGGAAGACGACGGCGAATGGGCCGTGCTGACCGATATCCTTGGTGATGAAGATCACCTTGGCGATATGGACTTCAAGGTGGCAGGTACCGCAAACGGCATCACCTCCCTGCAGATGGATATCAAGATTGCTGGCATCACGCCTGAAATCATGGAGCAGGCTTTGGCGCAGGCCAAGGACGGCCGTCTGCATATCCTGGGCGAAATGAACAAGGCGCTGTCGGCCCCGCAAGGCTTCAGCGAATACGCGCCCAAGATCGAGACCTTGCAAATCCCGACCGACAAGATCCGTGAGGTCATCGGGTCGGGTGGCAAGGTGATCCGCGAGATCGTCGAAACCTCGGGTGCCAAGGTCGATATCAACGATGACGGCATCATCAAGATCGCATCGTCCGATGCGGCCGCCATCAAGCGCGCCTATGACATGATCTGGTCGATCGTGGCCGAGCCGGAAGAGGGCAAGGTCTATACCGGCCGGGTGGTCAAGCTGGTCGATTTCGGCGCGTTCGTGAACTTCTTCGGCAAGCGTGATGGTCTGGTGCACGTCAGCCAGATTGCGGCCAAGCGGTTGAGCCACCCGAACGAGTATCTGAAGGAAGGCCAGGAAGTGAAAGTGAAACTTCTGGGCTTTGACGACCGCGGCAAGGTGCGGTTGGGCATGAAGATGGTCGATCAGGAAACCGGCGCAGAAATCGCGGAAACCGCTGAGGCGTAAGCCTTTCCAAGCGTCAACAGAAGGCCCCGGTGGAAACGCCGGGGCCTTTTGCTTTTGCGGGGTTGCGGGTGGAGAAAGGCTTTGTTATGTTATAAGATAACGTAAATGGAGCCATCCCCATGCAAGACACCCGCCTTCCCGTCACCGTCCTTTCCGGCTTTCTGGGGGCAGGGAAAACCACGCTTCTGAACCATATCCTGAACAACCGCGAAGGCCGCCGGGTGGCGGTGATCGTGAATGACATGTCGGAAGTGAACATTGACGCCGACCTGATCCGTGAAGGCACGGAACTGTCCCGCGCCGAGGAAAAGCTGGTGGAAATGACCAACGGCTGCATTTGCTGCACCCTGCGCGATGATCTGTTGGCCGAGGTGCGCAGGCTGGCAAGCGAAGGGCGGTTTGACTATCTGCTGATCGAAAGCACGGGGATTGCAGAACCCCTGCCGGTGGCGGCAACCTTTGACTTCCGGGATGAGGCTGGCGAAAGCCTGTCAGATGTGGCGCGGCTGGATACGATGGTAACGGTGGTTGATGCGATCAACCTTTTGCGTGATTTCTCCAGCCATGACTTTCTGGCAGATCGCGGTGAGGCGCTGGAGGGGGACGAGCGCACACTGGTCAACCTGCTGACGGAACAGATCGAATTTGCCAATGTCGTGGTGCTGAACAAAGTGCGCGATGCGGGGCCGGATGCGGTGGCGGCAGCACACAAGATCATCGCGGCGCTGAACCCGGACGCGCGGGTGATCGAGGCGGATCATTCGGTGGTGCCAGCCGATGCGCTGTTTGACACAGGGTTGTTCGACTTTGACCGGGCCAGTGAACACCCGCTTTGGGCCAAGGAATTGTATGGCTTTGCCCACCATACGCCGGAAACCGAGGAATACGGCATCACCTCCTTTGTTTACCGCGCGCGTGCGCCCTTTCATCCGGCGCGCATTCACCGCGTGCTGAACGGTGATCTGCCGGGGGTGATCCGGGCCAAGGGGCATTTCTGGCTGGCCTCGCGCCCCAACTGGGTGGCGGAATTTTCGCTGGCGGGGGCCGTGTCATCTGTCACGCCCTTGGGGGGCTGGTGGGCAAGCGTGCCAAAGGACCGCTGGCCGACGCACCCGGATTCGCTGGCCGAAGTGGCGGGGAAATGGGCAGAACCCTGGGGCGACCGGCGGCAAGAGATTGTGTTCATCGGGCACGGTATGGATGAACGCGCCTTGCGCGCCGCATTGGACAATGCGCTGATCCAGACCGCCGATTTCACCCCCGACGCTTGGCGCAACCTGCCGGACCCTTTCCCTGAATGGCGGCGCAAGCAGGCGGCATAATGGGCAACCTTTCCTCATCCCGCGCGCAATGGCGGCGCGGCAACCCGATGGCCGCGCATGACCGTTTGCCTGCCGATCTGCGCCGCTGGATGATTCACGCAGCCTTGCCATGGAGTGCGGAATCAGCGCTGCGCCTGTGGACGCGGGCGTTGCGCGAAACAGGCTGCAAAGAGGCGGCGCTTGCGCGGCTGACAGCAGCAGAGCAGCGCACGCTGGCGCGTGATCGGGCAAGTTCAATCTTCGATTAAACCTGCATTACTTCGAAGCAATCTCTGTTACTTACTTAAACTGACGAAGATATGTGCGCCATGCGCCCCCGCGCCACCCATCTTTGCCAGCACCTTTCAATGCGTTTGCGGCATAACCCTGCCAGTTTCAGCAAAGGGGTTTGCCATGCGTGTCGTGATCCTTGGTGCCGGTGTGATCGGTGTGACGTCTGCTTGGTATCTGGCGCAGGCGGGCCATGAGGTCACGGTGATCGACCGCCAGCCCGGCCCGGCGCTGGAAACCAGCTTTGCCAATGCCGGCGAAATCAGCCCTGGCTATGCCAGCCCCTGGGCCGCCCCCGGCATTCCGATGAAGGCCATCAAATGGCTGTTCATGCACCACGCGCCGCTGATCATCAACGCGCGTCCGGACCCGGCAAAGATCCAATGGGTCGCGCGGATGCTGATGAACTGCACGTCAAGCGCCTATGCCATCAACAAATCCCGCATGGTCCGCCTTGCCGAATATTCCCGCGATTGCATGATGCAGTTGCGGGCAGATACGGGCATTTCCTATGACGAACGCACGCAAGGCACCTTGCAGCTGTTCCGGACGCAAAAGCAGGTGGATGCAGCGGCAAAGGATATCAAGGTGCTAAAGGCGGATGGTGTGCCGTTCGAGGTGCTTGATGCGGCGGGTTGCGTGGCGGCGGAACCGGGGCTTGCGCCTTCGCTGGGCAAGATCGCCGGGGGCCTGCGCCTGCCGGGGGATGAAACCGGCGATTGCTTCAAGTTCACGAACCGGCTGGCGGATATGGCGCAGGCGGCAGGCGTGACCTTCCGTTATGGCGTGGGGATTGACCGGCTGGAACGGCAGGGCGACCGGATCGTAGCCGTGCACACCACGGCAGGCCGGATCGAAGGCGACAGTTTCGTGCTGGCCATGGGCAGCTACTCGCCCGCCTTTGCACGGGAATTCGGCATGCGCCTGCCCGTTTACCCGGTCAAAGGCTATTCGATCACCGTGCCGATTGTGGACGCAGCGCGCGCGCCGGTTTCCACCGTCATGGATGAAACCTACAAGATCGCGATTACCCGGCTGGGTGACCGGATCCGCGTGGGCGGGATGGCGGAAATCAGTGGCTTTAACAACACCTTGCACGAACGCCGCAAGGCAACATTGCAGCATTCCGTCGAAGACCTGTTCGGCGGTGCGGCCGACCAAAGCCGCGCAACATTCTGGAGCGGCCTGCGCCCGATGACACCCGATGGCACGCCGATCGTCGGGCGGTCAACGGTAGCAAACCTGTTCCTGAACACCGGGCATGGCACCTTGGGCTGGACCATGGCCGCAGGGTCGGGCCGGGTGCTGGCCGACATGATTTCAGGCCGCGTGGCCGAAATTGAAACCGGCGATCTGGGCTATGCGCGCTATCAGCGGCGCGGGCGGCGTATGGCTGCGGCCACACTGCACCCGGCCAGGGCGTAACGCTTCGCGAAACCCCTTGATCTGATGCGATGAATGGTCAAGCTGGCGGGGTCGGTCATACCCCGCCTTTTTGAAAGTCGGCTTCATATCATGCGTATTCTCCATGTGCTCACCGCCGCTGCCGTCGGCTGTATCAGTCCGCTTGCCACTTTCGCCCAAGACTGCCCCGTCATCGAAGGTTTCGGTGATATCGCGGGCCTGCCGGTTTATCAGGGGGCCTGCCTGTTTGGTGCCGCAGATGCGGGTTTTGCCGCATTCGCCCTGCCCATCGGCCCCATGAAGGCTGGCGCGCCCGCCGAGGTCCTGCCGCTTGAAGGTCAGGCGCAGCGCCGCCTTTACGTGGCCCCCGCTGGCGTCAGCGCCTTTGATCTGTTCAGCAATTACCGCAATGCCCTGACCGACGCCGGCTATCAGACCCTGTTCGAATGCGTCGCCCGCGCCTGTGGCAGCAACAATGCCCTGCTTGGCAAGCAGGTCATCTACGGCCCCGACCGCAAGCTGGAAAATCTTGGGCAGGCGTCGGAATTTGCCCTGTATATTCAGGATGATGAGCATTTTCTGGCCGCCGTTTCGCCCGATGGCGCCCGCCATGTGGCCGTTTACGTGGCACAAAATCAGGAGGGGGCCATCACAGGGCAGGCCGCCGGGCGCGCTGCCGTGCATATCGATGTGATCACGGCGGATCAGTTGCAGGACAACATGATCGATGCCGCCGCCATGGCCAAAGGCATTACCGAAGATGGCCGTATCGCGCTCGACAATGTCTATTTCGACTTTGGCACCGCCACCCTGACACCCGAAGCAGCGCCCGCGCTGGCCGAAATGGTCAAACTGATGGGCGATAACCCCGCGCTCAAAGTCTATATCGTCGGCCATACCGATTGGGTCGGCGATGCGGGCGCGAACCAGACCCTGTCAACCCGACGCGCGCAGGCCGTCGTGGATGCACTGGTCGCCGCAGGCGTTGATGGCGCACGGCTGGGGGCCGCAGGCATGGGCATGTTCGCCCCGCGCGCCAGCAATGCCACCGACGCAGGCCGCGCGCTGAACCGCCGGGTGGAACTGGTCGAACGGCCAGATTAGGCGCACTTGGCCGTCTTATCAGGCATCGCTCATCCGACCCGCTGGTCACTCTTGGCTGTTTGACCAAGCGAAGAGTGACCGACGGGAACGATGAGCGCCCCCGCGTGATTACTTCGGCGCCTTGGCAAAGCGCAGATAGGGCAGCCTGATATCCAGCGGCCCGAACCGCTCTGCCGCCTGATCGTTGTTCAGCGCCAGCGCCACAATCACATCCTGCCCCGGTTGCCAGTTTGCCGGCGTTGCCAAGGGCACGCCATCCGTTTGCTGCACCGCATCCAGCGCCCGCAAAATTTCTGCGAAATTCCGCCCCACCGACATCGGATAGGTCATCGTCAGGCGCACCTTCTTGTCCGGCCCGATGATGTAAACCGTCCGCACCGTCGCCGTATTCGCAGGCGTGCGCCCTTCCGTCGGCAGGTAATATTCCGCTGGCAGCATGTCATAGGCCTTGGCCACCGTCAGCGATGTATCATCAATGATCGGGAAATCGGCAGGCTGGCCTGCAAACGCCTCGATGTCACGCTTCCACTTTTCATGGTCTGACACGCCGTCAACCGACACGCCGATCACCTTGGTCTTGCGTTTCGTCCATTCCGCGGCCAGCTGCGCCACTGCGCCGAATTCCGTGGTGCAAACCGGCGTGAAATCGCGCGGGTGGCTGAAGATGATGCCATAGCTGTCGCCCAGCCATTCGTGAAAGCGGATGGTGCCAGCCGTGCTGTCGGCCGTGAAATCGGGGGCAATGTCATTGATACGGATCGACATGATCTGTCCTTTGCAATTGGTCTGGCATCAATCTAATCGACGCAGAACAAAGTTTCATCCCCCAGCCGGCATCCCCGCCTGAAAAGAAACACTGTTCTGAAAAATCGGCTCAGAACAGCCGTTTCATTCTGATCCGCTGCATTTCACAGGTGCGCAATCCGTGCCAGATATTCAATCGCGGCACGGTCTTCCACCTCACCCGCCTCGATCGCTGCCACCTTGCGCATCACACGGCGCAGATGGTCGGCATCGGGCGTGGTCAGGTTCGGCCCGCGCGCGATCTTGGCCTGCAATTCGGCCGTTGACCGCGTGTAATAATGGTTCAGCTGAACATGCGCCGCCGAATAGAACGCCGGGCTTTCCCGCGCCGTCAGGCTGAATGACACGCCCAGATCATTGCAACTGTCCGTGCGCCCATCCACCCACATTTCATGCACCTTCAGCGCCGTCACGTGGCAAGGGTCCACGATCATCTTGAAATTGCGCAGGCCCTTGGCTTTGCTCATCGGGTCCGGGTTGCGGCGCGTGTAGTTGGCAATCACCCCGCCCTCCGGTGGCACGTCATGGCCGTTGCGCCCGAACATATGCCAGGGCAGGCTCAGGCTGCGGCAATGGTCCAGATGCGCAAGCGCCGCCGGCAGGCTGGCGGCCTGTTTCGGCACAAGGAATTCATCCACGTCAATGAACGCCATCCAGCGAAAGCTGCTGCCGAAATTCCGCACCGCATGCCCATAGGCCAGCACCTGATTATGTATCTCGTGCCCGCGCCGTGCATCGCGGAATTTCTGGTTCCAAGGCACAACAGTCAGCCTGTCGGCCAACACTTCACGCAGGATCGGCATGGTGTGATCGGTGCAGCCATTGTCATAAACGAAAAAGGCCGCCACGCCCGCGCCTGCGTGAAACCGCGCCCATTCCGCGATATGCGCCGCCTCATCCCGCACGATCAGCACAATGGCGATACCATGCCGGTCCGGTGCCGCTTTTGGCGGGTCAATCCCGATGCGGGTGATGCTAAGGCTGCGTTGAAGAAAACCGAACATGCCACGTGTTAGCACCGGAATGCGCCACGGCAAAGGGTTGCGGCTGGCAGGACCGGGTGACAGAACATGATCAACTGGTAAGGAGCGCATGATGATCGAACGCCGCGAATTCTATATCAACGGGCAATGGGTCGCTCCTTTGGCCCCCCGCGATTGCGCGGTGATCGATCCCTCAACCGAAGACACCTGCGCCATCATATCGCTGGGCTCTGCCGCCGATGCCGACCGTGCCGTTGCCGCCGCCCGCGCCGCCTTTCCCGCATGGGCCGCCACCCCGCCCGCCGAACGGCGCGCGGCCGTGGTGCGCATTCTTGAACAGTATGAGGCACGCAAGGAAGACCTCGCCCGCGCCATCAGCCTTGAAATGGGCTCGCCCATTGACCACGCCCGCGGATCACAGGCCCCCTGCCTGCCCTGGCATGCAAACAACTTTCTGACGGCCTTTGACCAAATCGAATGGGTCCGCCCGCTTGGCCCCCATGCCCCGAACGACCGCATCGCCCTAGAGCCGATCGGCGTCGTTGGCCTGATTACCCCGTGGAACTGGCCGATGAACCAGATCGCGCTCAAGGCCATTCCCGCCATTCTTGCCGGTTGCACCTGCGTGCTGAAACCCTCCGAGGAAAGCCCGCTGAACGCGATGATCTTTGCCGAATTCTGCCACGATGCGGGCCTGCCCCCCGGCGTCTTCAACCTGGTCAACGGTGACGGTGCGGGCGTCGGCGCGCGCCTCTCTGCCCACCCCGATGTCGAAATGATTTCCTTCACCGGCTCTACCCGCGCAGGCCGCGCCATCTCTGTCGCTGCCGCCGAAACGCTCAAGCGCGTCACGCTGGAACTGGGCGGCAAGGGTGCCAACGTCATCTTCGCCGATGCTGACGCGCGCGCCGTTGAACGCGGCGTGCGGCACATGATGGATAACACCGGCCAATCCTGCAACGCGCCCAGCCGCATGCTGATTGAACGCCCCTTCTATGACCGCGCCGTGCAGATCGCCGCCGAGGTGGCCGCAAGCATCAAGGTTGGCTCTGCGCATGAGGCTGGCCCGCACATGGGCCCCGTGGTGAACAAACGCCAGTGGGACCAGATCCAGGGCTATATCCAAAAGGGCATCGACGAAGGCGCGCGTCTGGTAGCCGGTGGCCTTGGCCTGCCGGAAGGGTTCAACAAGGGCTACTACATCCGCCCTACCGTCTTTGCCGATGTGACCCCCGGCATGACCATCGAACGCGAGGAAATCTTTGGCCCCGTGCTGTGCATGATCCCCTTTGATTCCGAAGCCGACGCCATCCAGATCGCCAACGATACGCCCTATGGCCTGTGCAATTACGTGCAAACGCAGGACGGCGCCAAACGCAACCGCATGGCCCTCGCGCTCAAGGCTGGCATGGTGCAGATGAACGGCAAAAGCCGCGGCGCAGGCTCGCCCTTTGGCGGGGTCAAACAATCCGGCCGCGCGCGCGAAGGCGGCATCTGGGGGCTGGAGGAATTTCTGGAGGTCAAGGCGATTTCCGGCTGGGATTCCGCGCAGGACATGGCGGCGGAATGAGGGTTGCCGTCATCTCGGACGTGCATGGCAATGCCGACGCCTTGGCCGCAGTGCTGGCTGATATCCGCAATCATGCACCGGATATCACGCTGAACCTCGGCGATTGTCTGTCGGGCCCGCTTGAGGCTGAACGCACCGCCGAAATGCTGCAAACCGCCAACATCACCGCCACGGTCCGCGGCAACCATGATCGTTATCTCTGCGACCCCGCCCTGGGTGATGAATGGGACAGACACGCCCTGCCGCAGCTTTCCAAAGCCACGCTCGACTGGCTTGCAAACCTGCCTGCGAAGGTCGTCCTTGAAACCATCTTTGCCTGCCACGCCACCCCGCAAAACGATGAAACCTACTGGATCGAGGCGCATACCGCCGATGGCACCCCCCGTCGCGCCACGCTTGGCGCCATCACCGCCAAAGCCGAAGGCATTTCCCAAACCCTCTTGCTTTGCGGTCACACCCATGTCGCCCGCTCGGTCCGCCTTCCTGATGGCCGCCTCATCCTGAACCCCGGTTCCGTCGGTTGCCCCGGCTATACCGACAGCGGCGTTGCAGGTCGGCATGTCTTTGCAGGTTCGCCCTTTGCCAGCTACGCCCTGCTTGACCACACGCTTGGCCAATGGGCCATCACCCAACGCATATTGCCCTATGATACCTCGCGCGTCGTCGCCATGGCCCAAGCCGCTGGCTACCCCGATTGGGTCGCCGCCCTTTCCACCGGCTGGATTTGACGCTTTTCGCCCATCAGCAGTCGCCCTGCAGGATCACTTCTTCGCCCTTCCCTCCGCTAGGCTGACGCGAAAGCGAGGCCAAGATGACCCAGCACCCACGCCTGATGCAGCCCCTGCAATTGCGCGGCCGCACCCTGCGCAACCGCATCGTGTTCGGCGCGCATACGGCCAACATGTCTGACCAAGGCATTCCCGGCCCGCGCTTTGGCGCATACCTGCTGGAACGCGCCCTTGGTGGTGCTGCCATGATTGTCGCCGAACCCATGCCCGTTCACCGCACCGGCGTGCTGACCCGTGGCAATTTTCTGCACGGTACAGATGACGTCATCCCCCATTTCCGCGCCATCACAGACCCCGTCAAAGACGCCGGTGCCGTCATCCTGCAACAACTGTATCACATTGGCGCGCATGGCGATTCCGACCTCAGCTTTGCCCCCCACTGGTCCCCCTCTGGCGGGCCCAGCTACCATGACAGTGACGGCTCCCACGCCATGACCGGGGCCGAGGTCGAAGAACTGCTGGCAGCCCATATCGCTGCCGCCCTCCGTGCCCAGAAGTCCGGTTTTCAGGGGGTCGAGGTCTGGGCCGCCTACCACTCTCTGCTCGATCAGTTCTGGACCCCGTGGTCCAACAAACGCACCGATCACTGGGGCGGCAGCCTTGAAAACCGCACCCGCTTTTCCCGCCAGCTGATCGAAGGCATCCGCCGCGCCTGTGGTGATGATTTCATCATCGGCCTCGCCATCTCCTATTCCACCGCCTACAGCGTCACCCTGGATGCCGAGGCCCTGTGCGAGATCGTCGCCCTGCATGATGCCACGGGCCATGTCGATTACGTCACCGTCGGCTATGGCAGCTACCTTGATTTCGAAGGCATCATCCCGACCTTTCCGATGGGCGAGAAGCTGACCACACCCCTGACGGCCCAACTCAAGGCCTTGGTGAAACACGCGAAAATCACGTCCGAGGCCGGCATCCGCACGCCAGAGAACGCCGAAACCATCATCGCATCCGGTGAGGCTGACCTTGTGTCCATCGTGCGCGGCCAGATCGCCGATCCGCATCTTGCCAGCAAGGTCGCGCAAGGCCGCGCAAGTGACATCCGCTCCTGCATCTCCTGCAACCAGATGTGCTGGGGCAGGCGCAGCCGCGATTACTGGATTTCCTGCCTCATCAACCCTTCCGCCGGGCGCGAATTCGAATGGGGTGGCGATCGGTTCACCCGCACTGATACGCCACGGCATGTGCTGGTTGTCGGCGCAGGCCCGGCGGGGCTGGAGGCCGCGCGCGTTGCTGCCGAACGCGGGCATAAAGTTGAAATCCACGAAGCGGCTTCGGTCATCGGCGGGCAGTTCCGGCTGGCAGGCCTGCAGCCCCGGCGTGGCCAGATCATTGACCTGCTGGATTGGTACGAACGCCAGTTTGCCCGCCTTGGCGTCACCCTGCACCTCAACAGCTATCTTGATGACGCCGACATCGCCGCCTACCGCGCTGACCACATCATCATCGCCACAGGTTCCCTGCCCAACGAGACAGGCTTCCGCCGTTGGGTGCCACATGAAGAAAACCTGCCCGGTCTGGCGCATGGCCATGTCTGGTCACCCGAGGCCGTGTTGCGGCGCGAGGCGCGCCTTGGCGATACGGTGATCCTGTATGACGAAGGCAGCAACTGGCGTGGCGTCGGTACCGCATGGGCCTTGGCCGAACAGGGCAAACGCGTGCTGATCGTCACGCCCGAACCCTTTGTCGGCAAGGAAATCGCCCGGACCGCCGCCGATGGCCCCGCGCGCAGGCGCATGGCGCAACTGGGCGTGCAGATGCGCACCGAACACATGGTCATGGCATGGCACGGCAATGGCGCCACCCTGCGCAACCTGCTGACGGGCGAGACAGAGGTGGTGCCGGCATCCGACCTTGTGATGTCCACAACGAACACAGCCTTTGATCCGTTCGCCGCAACCTTCCCCGGCAAGGCCACGCATCGCATTGGCGATTGCGCCGCACCAAGGCTGGCCGCCTATGCCTTTTATGAAGGCCGCAAATGCGCGCTTTCGGTCTGATCAGACCGAAAGATCAGCCATATCGGGGGCGGGGGCAAAGGTACGCTCCATCACCCGCTGCAGCCGGGCCCAGACGGATGCAAAGGCAACCTGATCTTGCGCAAGAATACAGCCAACCGTGTCCTGCGCGATGGTGGCAAGGCTGACCAGCCCCATGTTTTCGGACAGGCGCTGCAACCGCCGCAACCCGCGCATCAGCGCATCACGGTCATCACGGCGCAATTGTTCCGTCACCTCGGCCGCGACGACCGACAGCTCGACCAACGCCCGCGCCACCACCTGTTCAGCCGCCTGCACCCCCAGATTGCGATAGATCGCGGCAATCGGTTCGGCATCCTGCCGCAACCGTTCTTTCGGCACCAAAGCCAGTACGTTCTTCATGGCACACCCCGCGCCGTTGATTTAACCCCACCTCACACCATCAGCGACCATCCTGAAGAAATCGTTGCGCCGCCCGGAAGAAACCACTCGAATTGTCGCAAACTTCGCCCTAAGCACCAAAGCGCGCCCCAAGGAATTCCTGATGCACCACGCCCGCCCCCTTCCGGCCTATCTGATCCAGCGCTTTCATGGCTGGCAGGCAACCGCGTACAAGGAAAACCGCGCCTGGTACCGCCGCCTTGCGGCCAGTGGTCAGCATCCACGCGCCATGATCATTTCCTGCTGTGACAGCCGCGTGCATGTCACCTCGATCTTTGGCGCGGATGAGGGTGAGTTCTTCATCCATCGCAACATCGCCAACCTGGTGCCGCCCTATAACCCCGACGGCGAATATCATGGCACGTCGGCCGCGGTGGAATATGGCGTTTCATCGCTGGGCGTTGCGCATCTGGTGGTGTTGGGCCATTCGCAATGCGGCGGCGTGCAAGGCTGCCATGCGATGTGCAGCGGGCAGGCCCCGGAACTGGAAGCGAAATCCAGCTTTGTCGGGCGCTGGATGGATATCTTGCGGCCAGGCTATGCGCGGGTCGCCCACCTGCCCGAAGCGGAACGCGCCCGCGCGCTGGAAAAAGAGGCGGTGCTGGTCAGCCTGGAAAACCTGATGACCTTTCCCTTTGTGCGCGACGCGGTTGCAGATGAAACGCTGACCTTGCATGGATTGTGGAATGACACGGGCGAAGGCGTGCTAGAGCATTTTGACGCCGCACAAGGTGCCTTCGTTGCAGTCTAAGGACCAAAGATTTGGGGGAACGATGGTGGCGGTGGTGACAGATCATGGGTGACATCCTTTCGCTGGCCGGTGACAATCTGCTGTCCCCGATGATCCTGTGCTTCGCGCTTGGTCTGTTTGCCGCACTCGCGCGGTCAGAACTCTCGGTACCCGAGGCGGCCGCAAAAGCGCTGTCGATTTATCTGCTGTTCGCCATCGGCTTCAAGGGCGGGGTGGCGGTGGCGGATCATGGGCTGGACGGCACACTGATTGCAGCACTGCTGGGCGGTGTGGTGCTGTCCTTTGGCATTCCCTTTGTGGCCTTTGCGTTGTTGCAGGTGCTGACGGGCATGTCGCGGCTGGATGCGGCAGCGGTGGCGGCGCATTACGGGTCAATCTCCATCGTCACCTTCGTGACGGGCACGTCGGTGCTGACGGGCCGGGGGCTGGACCCTGAAGGATACATGGTGGCCGTGGCCGCAGCGATGGAGGCACCGGCCATCATCTCGGCCCTGTGGCTGGCCACGCGCGGGTCTGGCGGTGGGGCCAGCCGGATGGACGCGGAACTGTGGCGCGAGATTTTGCTGAACGGGTCGATCGTGCTGCTGGTAGGGTCTTTCGTGATTGGCCTGATCACGGGTGCCGAGGGCATGGCGCGCATCGAAAGCTTTATCGTCTCGCCGTTTCAGGGCGTGCTTTGCCTGTTCCTGCTGGATATGGGGCTGGTCGCCGGGCGCGGGTTGCGGCAATCGCGCGGCGCGCTTGGGGCGGGGGCGGTGGTGTTCGGCATCGTGATGCCGGTGATCGGCGCGGCCTTGGGCCTTGGCATGGGGCTGCTTCTGGGCCTGTCCACGGGCGGTGTGGCGCTGTTCATGACGCTGGCGGCATCGGCCAGCTATATCGCCGTGCCCGCTGCGATGCGCGTGGCCCTGCCCGAGGCGAATCCGTCGATCTACCTGACGCTGTCACTGGGCGTGACCTTTCCTTTCAACCTGACCATCGGCATCCCGGCCTATGTGGCCGTGGCCGCCGCCCTGACCGGAGGCTGAGCGCATATGCAGACGCACAAGGCGAAACGTGTGGAAATCATCATCGAGGCCCCGATGGAGGGGCGGTTGACCGATGCGCTGACCAAGGCAGGCGTGACCGGGTTCACCGTTCTGCCCGTCCTGGGCGGATCGGGGCGTTCGGGCCGCTGGAGCCGCGAAGGGCAGGTGGGGCGTGCAGGGATGGTTGCCGTGATCTGTCTGATCCGGCCCGACCGGCTGGATGGCCTGCTGGACGCGGCCTTTGCCGTGGTGGAACGCCATATCGGGGTGGTCAGCGTCACGGATACCGATGTTTTGCGGGCCGAACGCTTTTAGCCCGGGTCAACCGCAGCAAGCACGCCGGAAAGCATGAGAAATTTGGCACAAATAGCCCGAAAACTTGAACCAGATTGCAAGTCAGCGTTGAAAACCGGCTTGCATCATGTTTCCTTAGGTTAATTACGCAAAAAGGCGGGCGTTCGCAGCGCCCCGCATTGACGAGAGGACGCATTGCCGATGCCGACGATTTCAAAGCTGATCACCACGCGCCAGATTGCCCGCCAGACCGGCATCCGCCAACGTAGCCTGCGCCGCCATTGCCGGCTGGGCCGGGCGACAGAACTGGTGTTCATCCTGGCAACGGGCGCGACACTGATCTTGGGCAGTGGGGCTGCGATGGCGCAGAACCTTTCATGGGA
>JALOSO010000126.1 GCA_025458385.1 Paracoccaceae bacterium
GCTCCATATCGTCGATCAGCAGTTCAAAGTTCTGCACATCACGCGAAATGGTACACGCCAGAATCGGCGCTGGTTCGGGATGAAGTGTTGCTACGCTCGTCATTGCCTTCTCGCCCTTTCAAGACGCGGCCTGTCAGACATGGCGGGTGCATAACCCCGTTTTCCCCATAAGCTGACCAGCCCCGTGCACGGCCAAACGGACCGCGCGACTGTTCCCATTGCAGGGAAGATGCTGGGGAATGGTGGCAGGAATTGGGCTAAAAGATCGTTATTCTTAGATTTATTGCGTTTCGGAAACAGACGGCCCACGAAAAAGGCCCGCAGTCGCTGCGGGCCTTTTGGTCTGATCCGGTTGCCGGGGCGCTTATTCGTCGCTTGGGCTGACCTGGCTTTCGATCACGGTCGGCGGTGTGTGCGGGCGTGTGCCGCTTTCCACATATTCGCGGAAGATCACCTCGGCATATTTGCCGTTCAGCGGGGTCGGGTGGCCGCGGACGAAACCGCGCACTTCGGTCACCGTGCGGCGGTTGCGCATTTCGGGCTGTTCCGTTGCGATCACCGGCTGGGTTTCCCCAAGCGAGGCCACCGCTTCAACCCGTGACGGGCTGATGCCACGGCTGCTGAAGTACGACACCACAGCCTGTGCCCGGCGCAGGCCAAGCGAGCGGTTATAGGCGTTCGAGCCAACAAGATCCGTATGACCATAGACACGGAAGCGGATTTCCGGGAACTGGCTGATCCAGTTTGCCTGCTTGTCAAGGATCGCCTGCGATTCCGGCGTCAGCGCGGCCGAGTTGAATTCGAAGGTGATCGTATTGGGCACTTCGGCGTTGAACCGCTCTGACAGGGCTGCGGTTGCCGAAATCTCGCCGCTTTGCAACAGCGTGTTGTTCATGGTGGCATTGCCGAAGGTGCCATTGTCGATGCCCATCGACACTTCGCTGTCGATATTGCCGCAAGCGGCCATCGCAACCAGGCTGACGGACAGAAGAAGGAACTTTTTCATGGCCTTACTCCATCACATAGCCATAAGAGCCGCTGAAATCCTGCCGGGCCACTTCGCCCGCAGCACCCGTCTGCCCGCCGGTGGTATTGCCGAACAGGAACAACTCGCGCTCGGTAGGCAGCCGCACGCGATCTGTTGGCAAGGCCAGCGCCTCGCCGCGTGTCGGGGTCACCAGATGCGGTGTCACGATGATCACCAGTTCCGATTGCGACCGCTGGTATTCCGTTGACCGGAACAGCGCGCCGATGATCGGGATGTCACCCACCCATGGCACCTGCCCATTGAGGTTGCGGAAGTCATCCTGCAGCAGACCGGCGATTGCAAAGCTTTCGCCATCGCGCATTTCAACCGTGGTGCTGGTTTCGCGGCGCCGGAAGGCCGACACTTCGAACCCGTCATTCACGATGCCCTGCGTCGGGTCGATGCTCGACACCGCCGCGTTGATCGTCAGGTTGATGATATCGCCATCCACCACGACCGGGGTAAAGTTCAGTTCCACACCGAAAGGTTTGTACTCGATCGAGATCCCTTCGCTGCTGGATACCGGGATCGGATATTCGCCACCCGCCAGGAACCGTGCCTCTTGCCCGGACAGGGCCGTCAGGTTCGGCTCGGCCAGGGTGCGCACCATGCCCTTTGATTCCAGCGCCTCAAGCAGCACGGCAAATTCCAGCGAACCGGCCGAAAAGCCAAGGCTGAAGCGGCCTTGCGCGTCATTCGGGCTGGTTGTCGTGCCATCGTTGAAGATCTGATCGAACCGGCCGGCCTCGCTTAGCACACCTGTGCCCACCGACCCGCCGACCGTTGACCCGTTTGATTGAATCCCCAGCGAGGCATCAAGGCTTTTTGACACCGACCGCTGCATTTCGGCAAAGCGCACCTTCAGCATCACCTGCTGCGTGCCCCCCACCACCATCAGGTTCGACACACGGTCTGGCGCATAGCGGTTGGCCAGATCAAGCGCGCGGTCCAGCTTGGCGCTGGA
The DNA here is from genome assembly GCA_025458385.1 of Paracoccaceae bacterium. Classification (GTDB taxonomy): domain Bacteria; phylum Pseudomonadota; class Alphaproteobacteria; order Rhodobacterales; family Rhodobacteraceae; genus JAAFHS01. The sequence continues at coordinate 1,992 of JALOSO010000126.1, forward strand.
TGAGACCGTGCCCGACAGCACGATCCCGTCATTCGCCGTGCGCACCTCGATCGTTTCGCCCGGCAGGATCTGCTGCAGACGTTCCTTGAATTCTGCGATGTCGGGTGTCACATGCACATCGACGTTTGAAATCAGCTTGCCATCTGGCGACAGCAGAGTCAGCGTCGTGCGCCCCGGCGTCTTGCCAAGCACATAGATCGAACGGTCTGACAGCGTCGAGATGTCGGCGATTCCCGGGTTGGCAATCGACAGGTCTGCGAAGGGAACATCGCTTTCAACGACGACGGCCCTGTTCATCGGCACATTCAACGCCGAGGTCGGTGACCCCTGGATCACGCGCAACGTCTCGGCCAGTACCGGTGACAGACTGGTCGACAGCAGGGCTGCGCCCAGCAATCCAGCCGTCAGGAAGTGTTTCATTTTCATAGTGACCTGCCCTTCTGATCACGCCCCACCATGGGTCTTTGCTGCCCATTCGATATCGGCACTGTGCCGGATTCCGCAATTTTAAGCAAGAATCAACTGGTTGTGCGGGAATCCTTATGTGGATAACTTGCAACAACCCCCCATTGCTCGCGCAAGGGAAAGGGCGCACCCCCCAGATACGGTGGTTGCGCCCCCGGATTTTCAGCCAATCAGTTCGTGCAGGGGATCGGCATTTCGACCATTTCGCCGCCTTTGCGGGTGCGCACGGTGCAAACCTGTTCTTGCTGCACCTCGACCACTTCCTGCTGTTCGATGCCCAGAAGCGCTGCGTTGTCGACTTCGATATTGCCCACGGCTGCGGTGTCGTTGTTGCCCACCAGTGACAGCGTCAACGCCCCGGTCGCCTGTGCCTGTGCCAGCCGCCCGACCTGTTCGGGCGAGACTTCGACCGTCACAGTGCGGGCAATCTCGGCCTCGCTTGACCGTTCGCTGGTCGCCTGGTCAACCGCGACGATGGCAACGCTGGTCTCGATCAGCTGGGTAAAGCTTTCACCTGTCAGGCCCGAGGCCCCGCTCCACCACACATCAACCCGGTCACCCGGCTGCAAAAAGCCTGACACGCCTGATGTCACATCAACCTTGATCGCAAAAGCGCGCATGCCGGCCGTCAGTTGGCCCGTCAAACCCGCCTGTTGGCCCGGTTCGGTCACCTTGACGGCCAGAAGCGGCTCAAACGCTTCCATCGTCCGCAGGATATAGCGCGGCTTGTCATTGTTCGGCGGGAAAAGCTCTTCTGCGGTGCGATAGATGGTTTCCGGCAGGAACTGTTCCTGCATCCACACCTGCTGCACATCTTCGGGCAGCAAAGGCTCGCCGTACTTTTTCTGCTTGTTGACGACGAACACCTGCACCAGTGGCCCGGTCATCGCCCGCGCCTCTTGCTCGGCCGCGAGGGCCGCTTCGGTCTGTGAAATGTAACCCTGTGCCAGATAGACAGCCCCGCCCGCAAGCGCGACCCCTGCCACCAAGACCAATCCGAATACCCCACGCATTCTATCGTCCCTTTGTCTGTTGCGGTGCCCTCAGGCACCCGTTGAAACCGTGATCCTTGGCCTATCAAGCGCTGCGATCATGGCTGCCTTATGTTCCAAAACGGGCAAATCGATGCCGTCATACCCGTGTTTGACCTGTTGGCGCCCGAACGCCCGTCAGACTGGACAGGCCAGCCTAGGGTGCAAAGTTGCCCGCAGCGGCGCTGGTAACCTGCGTGTTGATGTTGCCTGCACTGGCCGAAATCCCCGGCCGCACCGTCAGCACGACCACCAGCCCCAACAGGACGATGGCTGCGGTCAATACAACCCAGTCAACCGTTACGGCACCATCCTCGCTTTTGCCAAAGCCGCGCAGCAGGTGAAGCAGTTTCATGTCACGTTCCCTTGTCTTGTCCTGGCCGAACGTCCGGCGTTGTCACGCAGCGAACCTGGCACTCGATGACATTAGGTGGGGAAACTGTGGTGAAACTTTGGAGAGCTGACGGCAAATTCAGGTTCTCCGCGCGGAAGATGCTGGATCTGGCCGTTGTTTTGGGGGGGGCAGGCGTTGTGCCGGTCGCATGACACCCACCCCCCAAGGGGTTCTACTGCGCCTTATGGCGTGAAGTTGCCGGCAGCTGCTGCCGTGACGCGGGTGTTGATGGTGCTGGCCGACCCGGTGATCCCTGGACGGATCGTCGACATCACCAACAGGCCCAGGGCGACGATTGCACCCGTCAGCACGACCCAGTCCACCGTGACCGCGCCATCTTCGCTTTCGCCAAACGTCTTGAACAGCTTTGTGAATTTCATGGTTTTCACCTTTCCAATTTTGTTGCCATTTTACCCAGGCAGGGAAGCTGCCCGGCCATATGGTTAATAAGCCCCATGACTGTGTCGGAATAATGCTAACCTTTAGACGAAAATTGTATGCTTTTGCGGCCATGTCATGGCCACCATGGCGCATGACAAGGCCCGCAGATCACCGATCTGCGGGCCAGGCCCATCGCTGATGGGGGTGGTCGGGCGATCAGGGCGTGGTAAAGTTGCCCGCAGCCGCGTTCGACAGGCTGGTGTTGATGGTTGCGGCGGCGCTGGTCAGGCCGGGGCGAATCGTGCTCATCACCAGTAGGCCCAGCACGACGATGGCGCCCGTCAGCACCACCCAGTCAACGGTCACAGCACCGTCTTCGTCTTTTGCGAATGTCTTCAGCAGCTTTGCGAAATTCATAATTACTTTCTCCGTATCATGGTTTGCGTCGAAAGCCTCTCCCCTGTCCGAAAACACCCCCCGGCTTACGGACATAAAAACGCCTGACTGTGGCAAAAATTTGAATCAAATTTGCAGGATTGCGGCCTGTTTGCGGCATTTGCGCGGCAATTGTGGCAGGCAGGGGGGAAGCCGGACGCGCTGATCTATCGGCAGCGTGCAGCCAGTGGGGCGGCGCCGCAAGCGTGACCCCCGAAATGCAGGAAGGTCCGCGGGTCATCTGACCCACGGACCTTGCCAAGGCAGTGCTGCCCTTCAGACCCGATTACGGGGTGGTGAAGTTGCCGGCAGCAGCGTTCGTCAGGTTGGTGTTGATCGTGGCGGCAGCGCCGGTGATGCCCGGACGGATCGTGCTCATCACGAGCAGGCCCAGAGCAACGATTGCGCCGGTCAGCACAACCCAGTCAACGGTCACAGCACCGTCTTCGTCTTTTGCGAAATGCTTGAAGATGTTCAGGAGTTTCATAGTCGTCGTCCCTTTCCCAGGATTTGCTCAGTTCAGTGTCACCGTTCCGCGTCTTCTTGTGTCGGCCTCTGTTCCGACCAATCTTCGTTCCGGCTTGGGTGTATATGGCCCCCCAATCGTGGCTGCACTTTGGTGGAAGGGGGGCATTTTGCGTACATTCACGAATTCTTTGGAATTTCGCGTAACCAATTGAAAATCATCAATTATTTTCTGAACAATTGGTAAAGGGTGCTTTTGTCCGCCGTGTCTTTCCTGTCGATCGCGGCAAGTTTGTGGCGAATATCGGCAAAACGGCTGGCTGATGGCCGGGTTTTTTGCAATCCTGCACGGCAAGAACAAAAACAACAGCGGGCAGCCGCAGCATGATGAAAATCACCGGAATCGTCGCCATCGGGATGGTCTGCGCAGGGCTTGGCCCGGTTTTTGCAGAAATCCCGGCACAAGGCAGCAGCATTCGCTTCGTCAAGCCGCCGACGGCCGGCACGACGCGGCGGATTACCGTGCAGATCGACCCGGAGGAGCAGGCACGCGTGCTGGCCGCCTTGCCGGCCGCAGAACCCTACAAGGCCCCGGCGGCGACGCCGGAAGGCGGGGCTGGGGCGGCGGCTGCGGCGCCCTCTGGCCCGGTTGCGCATGCCTATGACTGGTTCTGGGAAACCATCCCGACCGCGCGGGATGCTGCGGCAGACCGCTTTCCGAACGCGTTGGCCGCGCTGTCGCAAGGGCCGGGTGGCACGCGTGTCGGCGCGCCGCGCCTGCAGGCGATGCAAGAGATCGCCGATGCCTATGGCACGGATATCCTGAAGGCGACGGTTGGGACGGACGTGTCACCTGCTTTGGTGCTGGCGGTGATCGGCATCGAAAGCGCAGGCAAGGCAAATGCCGTCAGCCATGCGGGGGCGCAGGGCCTGATGCAGCTGATCCCGGCCACGGCCGAACGGTTCGGCGTGACGGACAGCACCGATCCGGGCCAGAACATCCGGGGCGGGGTGGCCTATCTTGACTGGCTGCTCAAGGAATTCGACCGCGATCCGCTGATGGTGCTGGCGGCCTATAACGCTGGTGAAGGGGCGGTGCGCGCCAATGGCGGTGTTCCGCCTTATCCTGAAACCCGCGATTATGTGCCAAAGGTGCTGGCGGCCTGGCAGGTGGCCTCGGGGCTGTGCCTGACGCCGCCGGAACTTGTGACCGACCCATGTGTATTCAAGGTCATTTCCACGGGCGGCTAGGCTGCGTCAGGTATCTGGCATCTGCAGCGCGATCAGCCGCCCGCCCTTTTGATAGCGCACTTCGCTGGCGGTGATCGCGGCGACAGTGCCGCCATCAATCCGGTCACCCACCGATACCTGCTTGTAGCGCCCGTTCGCCTGCCGGATCAGCGCATAGCGGTTCGACTGGGTGCCATAGATGCCAATCAGGTTGATCCGCGACAGGTTCAGCGCGTTGACAAAGGTTGCCCGGTCCGCCACGGACCCGCTGGTCGGTGCGGCGGCGACAGGGGCCTCCAGTTCGGGTTCCGGCTCGGCCTCGGGCGTGGGGGCGGCGGCGGCGACCTGTTCAGGTTCAGGTTCGGGTTCAGGTTCAGGTGCGCGCGTCGCAGCCTCAAGCGCTGCGGCAACGGCGCGTTCCATGTCGCGCGGGCGCGGCGCCGGAATACGCGAGACCGACACAGCCAGACGGCTGCCAGATGGCGTGACAGCGGGCTGCGCGGTTTCTGCGGTGACCGTGGCCAGATCCTGAATGATCGCCTCGGCCGCAGAGCCCGCCGCAGCAGAGGCCGCCGCGAGCGATGCGGCATCGCTGTCGCGCAGTTGCGGGGCGGGTGTTGCGGCGGCCGTCAGGCTGGCCGGACGGGGCAGGGGGCGCGGGCTGCTGGCCAGTCGCGTTTCGCCGTCGGCCGGCAGGGCGGCGTCGTCATCGCTGGCAGGGGCCGGGGCAAGATCGGCGGGCCGGGCGCGCGGGCGTGCATCGGCCAGTGCCGGGTCCGCGCCGACAACAGTGGTCGGGTCAACAACAGCTTCGGGCGTTGCGGCCAAGGCCGGGTCGGCGGGAACAGGGGCTGTCACGGCCGCCGCGGCGGCGGCGGCGGCCAGCGCTGCCGGGCGGGCAGGGGGCACACTGGCCGGCGATCCGGCCACCAGTCGCACGCCATCCGGTGTCATGATGCCTTCGGGAACGGCCTGGATCGTCCCGTTGTCATTGAACGTGTAGACCGTCCCAAAGGGCGGCGGGGCCATCTGCGCTGTTGGTACGGCATCGCCCTGCAGGCTTGGCGCCCCCAGATCAGCGGCGGTCTGGGCCGCAAGCGGGCTGTCGGCCGTCGACAACTGGATTTCATCACTGCTGGTTTCGGGCTGAACAACCGCTGGCCCGGTCGTGTCAACGCCGGTCTCGGGGGCGGGACCGGCGGGTTCGGTGGCGGCAATTTCGGGCGTTGTGGCAGGCGGGTCTGTCGTCGGGTCAGGCCCTGCGGCAATCTCGGCCTCAGGTGGTGCGACGGCTGCCCCGGCCCCCGCTGCGTCAATCACCGGGCTTGTCGTGCCAGTCTGATCTGCGCCGCCATCGGCAATGTCCTGCCCGTCGGCCAGCGCCTCGTCGATTTCATCTGGTATGGGCTCTGACGCGGCAATCGCCGTGGGCGCAGTGCCCGGGTCTGTTTGCGAGGCAAGGAAGAACGAAGACCACGCCGCCAGCAGCGCCAGGAACAGGATCAGGATCCCCGTCAGGATCAGCCCCAGAAAACGTGGCTTGCCCCGCACCGGGGCCGCGCTGGCAAAGGTGCCGCCCGGCTTGGTCAGGGGTTTGCGCGCCGGCGTGTCGCTGGCCACCGTCGCCGCAAGGCCGGCCTGCCCCGATGCGCCTGCCGCCCCACCCGTCATCGCGCGTTTCTGCTTTTTGCCAGCAGGCAGGCCCGCAGGCGGTGCCGTCATCGGCGCGACCGGCGGGCGTGTGACGGCCGGATTGCCGCTTGCCGCGGCACGCGCTGCCATGCGGTCGGCCAAGAGGCCCGGCATCGTCGTCTCACCTGCCGCGCGGTTCGGGGCCACGCCAAGGGGGCGGGGCGGCAGGGTTTGACCGCCCCCCGTCACCATCGGGTCACTGGCGCGTTCCGCCCCGCCAAGGCTGGCGCGGCGGCTGGCAAAGGCCATCAAGGCCGCTGTCGAGGGCGCCGGGGGGATATCATCATCGACCGTACCTCTGGCCGCCGCAGGGGCCACAGCAGCCTCGGCTTCCGCCTCGTCGCTGTCCGGCACCTCGGCAAAGGGGGCTTCCTCGACGTCGGGCAGGGTTGGGGCCGTGACATCGGCCGAACGCCGCACGGCTATTGTCGGCAGGGAATCCGTTTCTGCCGGCGCATCGGGCAGATCAACGGATGGCAATGTTGCTTGTGCCGGGGCGGCGTCTTCCAGCACAGGCTCTGGGGTCCGGGCATAGACCTGATCAAAATCATCCTGCGCCGCGGACTCGGCCCTGAAATCCGGCCTCCGGGATATCCCCTTCGGCCGCAGCTTCGGGCGCAACGGTTGCCGCATCGGCATCCGGTTCCGCGCCCAGCACGACAATCGGCGCACTGTCCCGTTCCAGCCGCTTGCCCCGGCCCAGCACCGCTGGTGCCTGCCGTGTCTGACCGAACATCGGCTCGCCCGTAAAGGCCCCGTCAGGCGGGATCGCCACAAAGGACACCGGGCGAAAATCGCGCGCCACGGCAAAATCCTCGGCCTGATCGAGCGTTTCCTGCGCCACGACCGCGACCGCGACCTCGGGGCCTTCGCCTTCATAGTCGAATGCC
>JALOSO010000127.1 GCA_025458385.1 Paracoccaceae bacterium
CCGAGGATCAGATCCGCATGGTGCAAGGCGACAGTGACCGCATCGCCAAAGGCGGCGGCACGGGCGGGTCGCGGTCGGTGACGGTGCAGAGCACCGCCACGCGGGCCACGGCGATGGCGATGATCGACGGACTGGTGGATTTTCTGAACGCCGAATGGGGCGTGCCGGACGTGGCCTTCGCCGACCACGCCTTTGGAGCGCCGGGCACGAACCACCGCCTGAACATGCTTGAAGCCGCGGCTTTGGCCCGTGCGAAGGGGCGGATTGACCTGCTGGATGTGGCGCAAACGACCGAAATCGCCGGGCGCAGCTACCCTAATGGCGTGCATATCTGTGAGGTGGAGATTGACCCGGACACAGGCGCGCTGACGATGGACCGCTACACGGTGGTCGATGATTTCGGCAATCTGGTCGCTCCCGCACTCGTCATGGGCCAAATCCACGGCGGCGTGGCGCAGGGCTTCGGGCAGGCGGTGACGGAAAACGCGGTGTTCGATGCGCAGGGCCAGTTGCTGACCGGCAGCTTCATGGATTACGGCATGCCCCGCGCGGCCGATCTGCCGATGATCCGTTTCGCCTCAGAACCCGTGCCCACCCAGCGCAACCCCTTGGGCATGAAAGGCTGTGGTGAGGCGGGCACGGTGGGCGCGCTCGCCGCCGTGTCAAACGCCGTGCGCGATGCGCTTGCACCCCGCGGCGTGGCGCATGTGGACATGCCCTTCACGCCATCGCGCATCTGGGGCTGGCTGAACGACTGACCGCTCATCCAGCCCTTGCGGGCTGTCTTCGCTGGACCCCAGCGATGAAAGGCCGCAAGGCCTTGAAGAGCGAAAGCCGAACCCCAAGCCTGGCGCTCATCACTCCCAATTGGTCGTTCTTCGCACAGCGATGACCGACCGGAGGGAAGGGAAGAGCCTCCCCTACCGCTTTGCCACATCCACATAGTCGCGCTGCCCCGGCCCGATATACAACTGCCGTGGCCGCCCGATTTTCTGCGTCGGGTCCGCAATCATCTCGCGCCACTGGCTGATCCAGCCCACTGTGCGGCTGATTGCGAAGATCGGCGTGAACATCGACGTTGGAAAACCCATCGCCTCCAGAATGATGCCAGAATAGAAATCCACGTTGGGATACAGTTTTTTCGAAACGAAATAGGGGTCTTCCAGCGCAATCCGTTCCAACTCTTTCGCCACTTGCAGCAAAGGGTTGTTATGCACGCCCAGCAGTTCCAGCACCTCGTCGGCGCTTTCCTTCATCACCTTGGCGCGCGGATCAAAGTTCTTGTACACCCGGTGGCCAAAACCCATCAGCCGGAAGCCGCTGGTTTTGTCCTTCGCCTTGGCGATGAATTCCGGAATCCGGTCCACCGTGCCGATTTCCTTCAGCATTTCCAGACAGGCCTGATTGGCCCCGCCATGCGCAGGCCCCCAAAGGCAGGCAATGCCCGCCGCAATGCAGGCGAACGGGTTTGCCCCCGAAGACCCCGCCAGCCGCACCGTGCTGGTCGACGCATTCTGTTCATGGTCCGCATGCAGCATCATGATGCGGTCCATCGCCTTTTCCAGGATCGGGTTGACCACATAATCCTCGGCCGGCACCGCAAAGCACATGTTCAGGAAATTGCCTGCGTACGACAGGCTGTTGCGCGGGTACACGAACGGCTGGCCCACCGAGTATTTGTAGGCCATCGCCGCAATCGTCGGCAGCTTCGCAATCATCCGAATGGCCGCAACCTCGCGCTGCCAGGGATCATTGATATCCGTGCTGTCGTGGTAGAAGGCTGACATCGCCCCAACCACGCCCACCATCGTCGCCATCGGGTGCGCGTCCCGCCGGAAGCCCCGGAAGAAATAATGCATCTGTTCATGCACCATCGTGTGCTTTGTCACGCGCTCTTTGAAATCCGCCAGTTGCGGCGCTGTCGGCAACTCGCCGTATAGCAGCAGAAAGCAGGTTTCCAGATGCGTGGATTTTTCGGCCAACTGCTCAATCGGATAGCCGCGATAAAGCAATTCACCCTTGTCGCCGTCGATATAGGTGATCGCACTTTCGCAGGCGGCGGTTGAGGTAAAGCCGGGGTCATAGGTGAACACGTCCCCCTCGGCGTAAAGCTTGCGGATGTCCAGCACGTCAGGGCCCAGGGTGGGCGACTGGATTGGCAGATCGATCGAAGTGCTGCCGAATGTCAGCTTTGCGGTTTTCGTGGCCTTGTCCATGGCATCCCCCTTCAGCGGGTGCGCCGCAGCGGGCGCGGTGGGGCGGACAGGGGCCGCGTCAGGCAGCAGCAGCCCCGATCCGCAAGATCGTCTCGTCTTGACCGATGACTAGCATCATGTCGTAAACGCTTGGTGTCACTGTGCGGCCAGCCAGTGCTGCCCGCAAAGGTGCCGCCAGTTTGCCAAAGCCGATGCCATGGCGGACCGCGACGTCATTCAGAATGACCTCTAGCGCCTCTTTCGTCCACTGTGCAGTTTGCAGGCGCGGCGTCAAGTCTTTCAGTATACCACGGGATACCGAATCGAGCAATTTTGCCGATGCCTCATCCGCAAGGATAGGGTGGCGCGCCAGCATAAACTGCGCCTTATCAAGCAGTTCAAAGAATGTCTTAGCGCGATCCTTCACGCAATACAGCCCGCGTGACATGAGGTCACGCTGGGTATCCGTAAGCGCAGGTTGGCCGTTCGCCGCCAGAAACCCCTCCAATTCATGCAGCAGCGCAGCATTTTCTGCGGCTGCAATATGCTGGCCCGAGATGTTTTCCAGCTTTTTGAAATCGAGTCGCGCAGGCGCGCGGCCAATGCCGGACAGATCAAACCATGCCTTGGCCTGATCCGAGGTGAAGAATTCATCATCCCCATGCGCCCACCCCAGACGCGCCAGATAATTCCGCATCCCTGCGGCCGGATAGCCCTGCAACTGGTATTCGCCCACGGCTGTCGCGCCATGGCGTTTGGACAGTTTCTTGCCATCCGGCCCATGGATCAGCGGGATATGCGCCCAGACCGGCACGTCCCAATCCATCGCGTTGTAAACCATCTGCTGGCGCGCGGCGTTGTTCAGGTGGTCATCGCCCCGGATCACATGCGTCACGCCCATGTCATGGTCATCTACCACCACCGCCAGCATATACGTCGGCGTGCCATCAGACCGCAGCACGATCATGTCATCCAGCGTCGCGTTCTTGATCACCACCTGGCCCTGCACCTGATCCATGATCACCGTCTCACCGTCACGCGGGGCCTTCATCCTTATGGCAAAGGGCGCGTCGGGATGCGTGGCAGGATCAGCGTCACGCCATGGGCTTTGAAACACCGGATAGCGCCCTGCCGCCTCTTCCGCGGTACGGAAGGCGGCAATCTCCTCTGCTGTCGAAAAGCACTTATAGGCGGTGCCCCGCGCCAGCATTTCATGCGCCACCGCGGCATGGCGATGGCGCTGTTCAAACTGGCTGACTGCCGCGCCATCCCAATCCAGCCCCAGCCAGCGCAGACCCGTGACAATCGCCTCGGCCGCCGCAGGCGTATACCGCTCGCGGTCCGTATCCTCGATCCGCAACAGGAACTTGCCGCCCCGCCCGCGCGCATAAAGCCAGTTGAACAGCGCAGTGCGCGCGCCGCCGATATGCAGATCGCCCGTCGGAGAAGGCGCAAAACGTGTGACAATCTGGCGGGTCATCAGGGGCGTTAACCTTTCGGAAACCATGCTGTGGCTAGCCTGCGGTCTTAGGCAATGACGGGGACGGGCACAAGGTGGTGCGGCTTTTGCAATGGCCGTTTGCGGCGCTGCTGACAGCGCGGGGCAGCCTTTTTGCGTGGGTGCCCATCCTGGTGGGCTGCGGGGTCGCGCTGTGGTTTGCCCTGCCGTGGGAACCCGGTTTGCCGTTCTACGCCGCTGCTGCCGCGATCTGCGCGCTGGCCTTTGCCGCCGCCCGCTTTGGCCCTGATCTTGCCCGCCCCATGGCGATTGCGGCAGGCTGCCTTGCCCTTGGGGTGCTGGCCTGCGGGCTGCGGGTGCAGATCGTGCAGGCCCCGGTGCTGGCCTTTCGCTATTACGGCCCGATCCAGGGCCGCATCATCGAGATTGACCGCTCGCAAAGCGATGCCCTGCGCCTGACGCTGGATCAGGTGGTGCTTGACAGGGTCGCCCCGGACCGCACGCCGCGCAAGGTGCGTGTCTCGTTGCATGACCAAACCCCGCTGTTCCCCTATGATCCCGGCCAGATCGTGATGATGACCGGGCATCTGGATGCGCCGCAGGGCCCGGTGGAACCCGGCGGATTTGATTTCGCCCGCATGGCCTGGTTCGAGGGGTTGGGGGCCGTCGGCTATACCCGCAATCCCGTGATGCTGTGGCAGCCACCGGCACCGGGCGCACAGCAGATCAACAGACTGCGCACCTATCTGTCGAATGCCATCATGACGGCGCTGCCGGGTGATGCCGGGGCCTTTGCATCCGGTGTGATGACAGGCGACAGGTCTGGCCTTTCGGCCGAAGCTGTGGCCGATCTGCGTGACAGCTCGCTTGCGCATCTGCTGGCCATATCGGGCATGAACATGGCGTTCCTGACGGCCTTTGTCTTTGCGCTGATCCGTTATGGCGTGGCGCTGATCCCGCCGCTCGCCCTGCGCGTGAATGCAAAAAAGCTGGCCGCCATCGCCGCCTTTGCCGTTGCCCTGTTCTATCTGGGCCTGTCGGGGGCGAATGTTGCCACCGAGCGCGCCTTTATCATGGTCTGTGTGATGCTGGGTGCGGTCATGTTTGACCGGCGGGCGATGACCCTGCGGTCTGTCTCCTTGGCCGGGCTGCTGATCCTGCTTTGGCAGCCAGAGGCCTTGCTTTCACCGGGCTTCCAGATGTCTTTCGCCGCGACGGTTGCACTGATCGCCGGGTTTGCCCTGGTTGACCAGCAGGTGCTGCGCGAGCGGTTGCCGCGGCTGGCGATCCCGGTGTTCATGCTGGTGCTCAGCTCGGTCGTGGCCGGCTTTGCCACCGCACCTTATGCCGCGGCGCATTTCAACCGTTATGCCGACTATGGCCTGCTGGCAAACCTGTTGACGGTGCCGGTGATGGGGGCGGTTGTCATGCCGGCAGGGGCGGTGGCGGCGGTGCTGGCCCCTTTTGGCCTAGCCGCCCCGGCGCTGTGGGTGATGGAAAAGGGGGCTGCGTGGATCCTGTTCGTGGCGGGCTGGATTGCCGGGCTTGACGGGGCCGTCACCCCGATTGTGGACCCTGGCCCTGCTGTGCTGGCGCTGGTCACGCTTGGCGGGGCCTGGCTGGTCATCTGGCAGGGCTGGCTGCGGGTCTGGGGGGCCGCGCCCTTGGCTGTTGCGCTGCTGCTCTGGGTGGGGGCAACCCGGCCGGATGCGATCATCGACGCAGACGGGCGGGTGGTTGGCCTGATCGGCCCCGAGGGGCGGGCCCTGTCAGCGCCGCGCGGGGCCGGGTTTGCCGTGAAAAGCTGGCTTGAGAATGATGGCGATCTGGCCTTGCAGGCCGAGGCCGCCCTGCGCCCCGGCTTTGAGGGTGAGGCCGGTGCGCGCGCCTTTACCATCGGCCGCTGGCGCGGGATCGTGCTGACGGGGCGTGGCGCTGCCGACCGGATTGCCGCCGCCTGTGCCACGCATGATCTGGTTGTGCTGGGCGCCATTGCAGATACGCCCCCCGCCGACTGCCTGCTGCTGGATCAGACGCGCCTTGCCCTGACCGGCCCCCTTGCGATCACCGCGCAGGCAGATGGGCTGCACCTGATCCCCACCCATGACACCAGCCGCATCTGGCGGCCAGAACCCGCAGCCATGACCATGGTCTGGCAGCCCGATGGCGAACGCATCGCTGCGAACCCCTGACAACCACATGTCTTGCGGGCAGGCGTGGCCGAAATGTCGGTGCGGTATCCGGTCAGGCGGCTGTCAGTAACTGCGCAGCAACCCGACCAGCCGCCCCTGTACGCGCACCAGATGGTCAGGATAGACCCGCGTTTCGTAGGCCGGATTGGCCGCCTCAAGCGCGATCATGTTGCCCCGGCGGCGGAACCGTTTCAGCGTGGCTTCCTGTTCCTCGACCAGGGCGACAATGATATCGCCATTGTCCGCGGTCGTCTGTTCGCGGATGACCACGATATCGCCGTCATTGATCCCGGCCTCGATCATGCTGTCGCCCTTGACCTCCAGCGCGTAATGCGCGCCACGTCCCGACAGCATGCTGCCCGGCACGGCCACGTGATGCGATACTTCGGAAATCGCCTCAATCGGCACACCTGCCGCGATGCGGCCCATCACCGGCAGTTCCAGCGCATGAATGGAGGACAACTCCATCGCGCCCTTGGGCTGCACCGGACGGTCGCCCTGAATGACCTTGGGCGAAAAGCCCGCCTTCTCCATCGCCTCGGGCAGCTTGATGATCTCGATCGCCCGCGCCCTGTGCGCCAGACGTCGGATGAACCCGCGTTCCTCCAAAGCCGTGATCAGCCGGTGGATGCCCGATTTTGACCGCAGATCCAGCGCCTCTTTCATCTCGTCAAAGGATGGCGGCACGCCATCACGGTCCATCCGGACCTTGATGAAATCCAGCAGTTCCATTTGCTTGCGCGTCAGCATCGGCACCCCTCCGGTTGCAGGCGTTTTGCGAATGTTCTGCCCGTGTTCCCGGTTTGTGTCAAGTATTTTGCGAATCAGGCGGTCAGCGGCAGATAATCCACCGTCTCGCCCGCCTTGCGCGCCCCATCACCGATCGGGCGGATCAGCAGCGCATTGGCCTGTGTCAGGATCGACAGCAGCGATGAATCCTGCCGGTCAAAAGGGGCGATGACCGCCGGGTCGCCGCTGACGGTAGCCCGCATGTAATGCGCGCGCGGGCCGTTGGCATCAACCGCTTGCGCAAGGGCCGCGCGGCGGGTGGGAAGGTTGGCATCGCCGCCCTGCAAGGCGCGCAGCAGGGGCAGAAGGAACAGATGCGCGCAGACAATGGCCGACACCGGGTTGCCCGGCAGACCCAGCATCAGCCCATTCCCAAAGCGCCCGGCCATCAACGGCTTTCCCGGCCGCATGGCGATTTTCCAGAAGGCGGGCGCAAAGCCCAGATCACCCGCCACCCGCGCGACAAGGTCGTGGTCGCCCACGGACGCGCCGCCGATGGTGACAAGCACATCCGCTTCAGTGGCAAGGCCAAGTACCGTGGTCAGCGCAGGTACGGTATCGCGCGCTATCGGCAGCATGCGGACTTCGGCGCCTACAGCTTCGGCCAGCGCCGCGATGGCAAAGCTGTTGGAGGCGATGATCTGGTCAGGGGCAGGGTCCTCGCCGGGCATGACCAGCTCATCTCCCGTGGGGATGATGGCCACCACGGGGCGGCGGCTGACGGTGACAAGGGGCACGTTCATGGCGGCCAGCAGGGCGAGGTCATGCGCGCCCAGACGCCGGGGTGACAGGGTGCTGCCTGCGGCAAAGTCCTGCCCCTGCGGGCGAATATGTGTAGACATATCCACGTTTTCGCGCAGGGTGATGCGGTCTCCGTCGCGTGTGACATCCTCTTGAATGACCACGCGGCTGGCCCCCGCAGGGATCGGCGCGCCGGTGAAGATACGCAGGGCCTGACCTGCGCCGATGGTACCTGCAAAGGCGTGTCCTGCACCCGCCTCACCCACCACGGTGAACGGCGCGCCGGGGGTGGCATCGCCCGCAATGGCATAGCCGTCCATGGCCGAGGCGGGGAAGGGCGGCTGGTCACGCAAGGCTGTGGCAGGCGTGGCCATGAAGCGGCCAGCGGCGTGGCGCAGGGGGATGGTTTCATGCGGCAGGGGCGTGCCAAGGGCCAGCAGGCGGGCCAGCGCCTCTTCAACCGAAATCACAGCTTTGCCTCGTAACGCCCTGATTTGCCGCCATTTTTCAGCATGACCTGAATGCCTTCGATCACCATCGCACGGTCCACTGCCTTGACCATGTCATAGACCGTCAGCGCAGCCACTGACACGGCGGTCAGCGCCTCCATCTCGACCCCCGTTTGCCCGCTGGTCTTGACCGTGGCTGCGATCCGCACACCCGGCAGCGTGGGATCAAGCGTCAGGTCAAGCGAGACCTTGGTGATGGGCAGCGGGTGGCACAGCGGGATCAGGTCAGCGGTCTTTTTGGCGGCCATGATGCCCGCAAGGCGCGCCACGGCAAGCACATCGCCCTTTTTCGCGCGGCCTTCGGTGATCAGGGCCAGGGTTTCCGCCTCCATCCGCACGGCGCCTTGGGCCACAGCGATGCGGTCGGTGACAGGTTTGCCTGAAACATCAACCATTTGCGCATGGCCTTGGCCGTCGAAATGCGTCAGACTTTTTTCAGCGCCGCTCATGTGCCGCCCTGCTGCGTCAGGGGTTGGGCCAGGATGGCGCGGGTGGCGGCGGTGACGTCCGTTTGCCGCATCAGGCTTTCGCCGATCAGGAAGGACCGCGCGCCATAGGCGGCAAGATCGGCAAGATCGGCAGGCGTGTAAAGGCCGGATTCGGCGACGATCATGCGGTCTTCGGGCACGCGGCGGGCAAGGGTGCGGGTGGTATCGAGTGTGACCTCGAATGTGTGCAGATTGCGGTTGTTGATGCCGATCATGGGGGATTTGAGCAGGGTGGCGCGGTCAAGTTCGGCG
>JALOSO010000349.1 GCA_025458385.1 Paracoccaceae bacterium
GTTAAGCTGGGTCACCTATGACGCCTATCCGCGGGATGAGATTGGTGAGGCTTTCGCAACCGGCCATGCCTTCGCCTCGATCCTTGGCGAGGCCGCGCCCTTTGCGGCCAAGGATTTTGACCTCGGGCTGTTCCTGATCGCGCCGGGCATCCTTTATCGCGATCATTGCCACGCAGCGCCTGAGCTTTATGCCCCCCTGACCGGGCAGCATGGCTGGCGGTTTGACCCCGGGACGCCCCTGACCGTCAAACCTGCCCATACGCCGGTCTGGAATCCCCCGCATCAGCCGCATTTGACCAAGGTTGGCGAGGTGCCGTTCCTGTGCCTTTTCGTCTGGACGCGCGACGTCAACGAACCGGCCCGCGTGCTGCCTGCCGATGATTGGCCCGCGCTAGAGGGGGCAGGCCTTGCCTGACATCCTGATCCACAATGCCCAGATCCACACCATGGACCCCACAGCACCTTTTGCGAGTTGGGTCTTGCTGAAGGGCGAACGGATCATGGCGCTGGGGCAGGGGCCTGCGCCTGAGGCAAAGCAGAAGGTCGATGTCGGTGGTCGTCTGGTTCTCCCCGGCTTTCAGGACGCGCATGTCCATCTGCTGTCTGGCGGGCTTGATCTGGCCACAGCCGCCCAGCTTTATGATGAGGTGAACGAGGCCGGGCTTCTGGCGACACTGGCTGCCCATGCCCGTGCCATGCCTAACATGCCGATTGTCCTAGGGTCAGGCTGGCAACCCGGACTCTTTGGCGACCACAACCTGACCGCTGCAGTTCTAGACCGCGCCGTCAGCGACCGGCCGGTCGTGGTCTATGACAGCTCGTTCCACAACGCTTGCCTGAACAGCCGCGCAATTGAGATGGCGGGCGTCCAGAATATGCCCGACCCGCCAAACGGGCATATCGTGCGGGACCGCAATGGCCGCGCAACAGGCTTGCCTGCCCTGACCGACGCGGACTGGCAAGCGGGCCTCCGCGCCGCGATGGATCACGCCAACAGGCATGGGATCACGGGCGTCCTTGACCCAAGGGTCACCGCGCAAGAGGCGCAGGTTTACGGACAGGCCGCCGCAGCGGGGACGTTGACCCTGCGTGTGGCCGGTGCCGCGCTGGTGACAGAAGCGGACACCCCGGAAACCGCAGTCGCCCGGTTGACCGCACTTCGTCAGGCGCATCCCGGCCCGGATTTCCATGTGCAATCGGCCAAAATCTTTATGGACGGTGTCTTTGAAAACCGCACGGCAGCGACCCTGCAGCCCTTTGCGGATGCACCCGGCGGCACGGCCCCGTGCATGTTCGGTGCCGCCCAGACTTTGGCGCTTTACACCGCGCTGGATGCCGCGCGCTTTGCAATCCACACCCATGTGATCGGCGACGCCGCCGCCCGCCGCGCGATCGATGGGCTGGAAGCCGCCCGCGCCGCCAACGGTGCTTGGCCCGCGCAGCACCAACTTGCCCACCTCCAGCTTTTGGACCCCGGCGATTTCGCGCGCCTTCAGGGCCTTGCCACCGCGAATATCCAGCCCCTCTGGGCGCGGTTTGATCCGGTCGTTCCGGACATCGCCCTCGACATGATCGGCCAGCCACGGTGGCCTGACGTCTACGCCTTCCGCCGGATGCTGGACGCGGGGGCCGACTGGTGCCTGTCCTCGGACTGGGCGGTCAGCACGTTGAACCCGTTCGAGATCATCGAGACCGCGATCACCCGGCAGGCCCGGCGCAGCGATGGCCCAAAGCAACCGTTCTTCGCCGATCAGGCACTGACCATTGCAGAATGCGTGCAGGGCTATACCGTCAATGCCGCCCGTGCGTGCTGGCGCGACCACTTCACCGGCATGTTGCGGCCGGGCTATTCGGCCGATCTGGTGGTTCTGGACCGTGACATCTTTCGCTGTCCGGCGGACGAGATTTCCGAAACCCGTGTCCTCTCCACCTATTTCAAAGGTCGCGCCGTCTGGCACGCCGATAACTGAGCCGCCAATCCCCGGCGTAAGTGGAACTGCAGAAACGGAGGCCGCAAGATGAGCGAAGACCATTATCCGCCCCGCATGATCGCGATGCTTGAGGCTGTCTGGGGCGAAGGTTTTCTATCCCCCGGCGGCCCGGAGGAGGTGGCGCGGATCATCGGCCGTCATGTGCTTGCGGGCAAGTCGGTGCTGGACATCGGCTGCGGGGCAGGGGGGATCGACATTGCGCTCGTCCGCGACCACGGCGCGGGCCATGTCTGCGGGATCGACGTCGAAGACCCGGTTCTGACCCATGCCCGCGACTTGGTTGATCGATCAGGGCTGGCGGATCGGATCGGCCTGGTCAAGGTCGCGCCCGGCCCCTTGCCCTTTCCGCCCGGCACCTTCGACGTCGTGTTTTCCAAGGACTCGATCGTTCACATCCCCGACAAACACGCCCTGATGGACGAGGTCTTTCGTGTGCTGAAGCCGGGCGGCTGGTTTCTCGCTTCGGACTGGCTGATCGGGACAGAAACCGTCAGCCCTTTGATGGCAGACTACATCGCAGCCGAAGGCCTGGATTTCGGCATGGCCACGCCGCAACGCTATCTGCAGGCCATGGCTGCGGCTGGCTTTGTGGACTGTACAACCACATCGCGCAACGGTTGGTACCGCTTGCGCGCCCGCGAAGAACTTGAGCGCCTTAAGGGTTCCGCAGGAGCGGCAGCGGCGCAGGTGGTGGGGCAGGCATTTGTTGATCAGAACATCGAGATCTGGTCGCGGATGATCCCGGTTCTGGACAGCGGCGAACACTGCCCCACGCATCTGGCTGCGCACCGCCCAGACTGACTGCACAAACCAGTCTCACCTGACCTGTCGCCCCCTGCCAAAGGGCATCTTTTTGCTTGACGTATCCAGACTTCCGTAATTACGCTGAATGGATACTCAGTCAAATTTGGACATTCTCACCCAGCAACCAGCAGCCCGAACACCCGCGCGTCGGATCAGCGATCAGGCGATCATCACCAGGAGGGAAAGTGGAATGAAACGACACGTGATCC
>JALOSO010000128.1 GCA_025458385.1 Paracoccaceae bacterium
GATCAGCATGGCACGGCGATCGTGGTGGGGGCGGCGGCGACCAATGCAATGATCGTGGCGGGCAAGAATTTCGCCGATATCAAGGTGGTGTCCACGGGTGGCGGGGCGGCGGGGATCGCCTGCCTTGAGATGCTGGTGAAACTGGGCGTGCGGCGCGAAAACATCTGGCTGTGCGATCTGGAAGGGCTGGTTTATCAGGGGCGCGTGGCGCAGATGACCCCGCAGAAGGCGGCCTTTGCGCAAGGGTCGGTGAGCGCCACGCTGGCGGATGTGATCGGCGGGGCGGACCTGTTTCTGGGCCTGTCGGGGCCGGGCGTGCTGACGCCTGATATGGTGGCGAAAATGGCGCCGCGTCCCGCGATCTTTGCGCTGGCGAACCCGACGCCGGAAATCTTGCCAGAGGCGGCGCGGGCGGCATCGCCTGATGCGATCATCGCCACGGGGCGCAGCGATTTTCCCAATCAGGTCAATAACGTGCTGTGCTTTCCCTTCATCTTTCGGGGGGCCTTGGATTGCGGGGCGACCACGATCAACGATGCGATGGAACTTGCCTGTATCGAGGGGATTGCAGCCCTTGCACGGGCGACGACAAGTGCCGAGGCGGCGGCGGCTTACCGCGGTGAGAAGCTGAGTTTCGGGGCGGATTATCTGATCCCGAAGCCGTTCGATCCGCGCCTGATGGGGGTGGTGGCCAGCGCCGTGGCACGGGCGGCGATGGAAACGGGTGTGGCGACGCGCCCGATTGCGGACCTTGAGGCCTACAAGCGCGATCTGGACGGATCGGTGTTCAAGTCGGCACTGCTGATGCGTCCGGTGTTCGAGGCCAGCAAGCTCGCCAGCCGCCGGATCGTGTTTGCGGAAGGTGAGGATGAACGCGTGCTGCGGGCGGCCAATGCGATGCTGGAGGAAACGACCGATCTGCCGATCCTGATCGGGCGGCCCGAGGTGGTGGAGGCGCGCTGCGAACGGGCGGGCCTGCCGATCCGGCCGGGGCGCGATTTCCATCTGGTGAACCCGGAAAATGACCCGCGTTATCGCGATTACTGGGGCACCTATCACGAGTTGATGGCGCGGCGCGGGGTGACGCCGGATATCGCGCGGGCGGTGATGCGCACGAACACCACAGCGATTGCAGCGGTGATGGTGCACCGGGATGAGGCCGACAGCATGATCTGCGGTACGTTCGGGCAGTATCTGTGGCATCTGAACTATGTGCGGCAGATCCTTGCGCGGGGGGGGCTGCATCCGCAGGCGGCGCTAAGCCTGATGATCCTGGAGGATGGCCCGCTGTTCATTGCGGATACACATATCAACGCCGAGCCGAACCCGCATCAGATCATGGAAACGGTGATCGGGGCGGCGCGGCATGTGCGCAGGTTCGGGCTGACACCCAAGATCGCGCTGTGCACGCAAAGCCAGTTTGGCAACATGGATACACCCAACGCACAACGCATGCGGGCGGCGCTGGAGTTGCTGGACGCGCGCGAGCCGGATTTCTGCTATGAGGGCGAGATGAACGTGGATGCAGCGCTGGATCAGGCGCTGCGCGACCGGATTTTCCCGGGGTCGCGCCTGCAGGGTGAGGCGAATGTGCTGGTGTTTGCATCAACGGATGCGGCGTCAGGCGTGCGCAACATCCTGAAGATGAAGGCGGGGGGCCTTGAGGTGGGGCCGATCCTGATGGGCATGGGCAACAAGGCGCATATCGTGAACCCGTCGATCACGGCGCGGGGGCTGTTGAACGTTGGGGCCATCGCAGGCACGCCCGTGGCGCATTATGGCTGACGGGTATTGGCCCAGGATCACTGACCGCGACGCTGCGTTGGCCGCCGTGCGGATGGCCGGTTTACCGGTGTTTTTGGTGGGCGGGTTCACAGTATTGACCGCGCTTGTCACTTGGGGTGCCGTCGCGGGCCTGGGCGAAGTGGTCACAAATGCAACGCCCTTGGTGATTGCGGGCGGCATTGGTTTCGTACTTGTGGCACTTGGGCTGGCCCTGCGTGGGAATCATGCTTGGCTGGTTCCACTTGCCGCGGCACTTACACTGGCCAATGCCGCCGCGACAGTCTGGCTGTTCCCGCTGTGGACAATCCCGGTGCAGGCACTTGCCGCGCTTGTTGCGCTTTGCGGCCTGCGTGGCTGGTGGTGGTTGCGCCAGAACCCCGCATGATCCGCATTCTGGGCCATGCCGCCCTTATCCTTCTGCTCACGCTCCTCACCCAAACCGGCGGCATCGCCTGGGCCGCGGCGCTGTTCTTCCGCCGCCGCCTGATGGTCTTTGCTATCGGCTACACCGCCCTTTGGGCTGCCGCCTATAGCCTTAGCCCCCGCACCCCGCTGCCTTGCTTTGGCGCGCCTTTGCGCCTGCAATCGGCGCTGTATTGCGCCCTGAACCGCCATTACGTGACGCCGGAACTTGCCAGCGTGGCCGCGGATGCCGCGCGCCAAATGGCAGCCAGCCACCCTGGGACCATCACCCTTGCGCTTGATGGCAGCTTTCCCTTCCTGAATGGCATGCCGATGATCCCGCACCTGTCGCATGATGATGGTGAAAAGCTTGACTTGGCCTTCTATTACACGGACGCGCAAGGTGCCTACCTGCCCGGCAAAACCCGATCCCCCCTTGGCTATTTCGCCTTCGAGATGATGCCGCCCGAGGCCTGCCCGCAGAACATGCTGACCCTGCGCTGGAACCTTGGCTGGTTGCAGCCCTTGTTGCCCGACCGCCCGCTGGACGGGCAGCGCACCGCCGCCCTGATCCGGCATCTTGCCGCTGATGCGCGCGTGGGAAAGGTCTTTGTCGAACCGCCACTGGCCGCCAGCCTGGGCCTGTCAGACCCGAAGATCCGCTTTCAGGGGTGCCGCGCGGCACGGCATGATGACCATATCCATTTTCAGCTGTAGCGCGCGGGGTGCTTTTCCAAAGCGGGGCAAGAAGCGCCCGGTGGCAGTAGGGTCTGAAACAAATCGCACAAACGGTTGATGCTGTAATGGCAGGCGTGTTTGATGCGAATGGGGATGTACCAACGAAACGAAACGCACATCAGATGCAAAAGGACAGTGACCATGACAACCGCCCCACGCCTTTCCGGCCTTTCCCTACATACACTTGGCGCCATGGCGCTGGCCGGGATGGTCGCAACCATTGCCTTTGACCTTTGGGGGCAGATCATCAGCCCGGGCCTTGGCCTTGCAAACCTTTCACCACATGGCCTGGCGAAAAGCCTGCTGGGCAGCCTTGGCCTGCCAAACGGTGATTTCGCGGGCTATTTCATGCACTTCTATCTTGTGGGCCTGATCGGCTATCCGGTTGGCTGGCTGATGATCTTTGCGCCATTGTGGCAGCGGATCATCGGCAACACGCCATGGATCATCCCGGCGGCGATCTATGGCGCGGGCCTTTGGGTCTTTGCCATTGGCGGCATCACGGCGATTGCCGGGCTGCCGTTCTTTCTGAACTTCAGCGGCATCACATGGGTGGCCCTTGTGGGGCATGTGCTTTACGGCATCGTGCTGGTGGCTGTCCTTCGGCTGTATCGCGCGTGAATTGCAAGGCGGGATGGGCGGGTTGCCCGTCCTGCCCCGCCGATCAGGCGCGATCAGCCCGCCACAGCCAGACTGCGCCTGCCAGGGCCACGCCCACCACCATCGCGGCGACCAGCCCATAGCCTGCCACCTGCGTGCCGATGACAAAGCACAGGGCCGCCAAAACCTCGCCAATCACCCGCTGCAGGGCCATCAGCGCGGCCCCGGTGCCGGGACGGTCTGCCAGCAAATCCTGCACATAGGCCATGGGCAGCAGCAGCACGACCGCCCCGCCGATGGCACCGGGCAGCGTCAGGGCCCAGACCCAGGGACTGGCGGCAAGCCAGGGCAGCAGGGCCACGTGGATGCCATAGACAGCCACGCCGATCAGCATCAGAAGGGTGCGTGACATGCCCTGCGTCAGCCGTGGCAGCATCAGCATGACCGGCACCTCCAGCCCGGCAATCAGCCCGACATAAATCGCGGTATCGGCGGCACTGCGCCCTGTGGCCTCGGCAAAGACCAGCCCGGCGATCACCAGATAGACCGTCATCGGCGCATTCATGGCCCCAAGTGCCACCAGCCGGCGTGAGACGCGCCGGTCGGTCAGTTCGGCAAGCGCTGCGCGCAGCGTCAGGCCAGAGGCGCGATCTTCGCCCAATTGCCCGTCCCTTGGCCAGTGCCGCGCGGCAAGCCAGGCCATGCCGATCGTCAGCGCAAAGCCCACCACGTAGATCCAGGTCACCGCGACGCCTGCGTAAATGGCAAAGGACCAGACCGGCAGCACGATGACAAAGGGCAAGGCGAACAGCGCGCGGATGGTGGCCATGATGCTGTCGCGGGTGACGATGTCATAGGCGCTGCTGGCCTGCCGGGCCGTGGCAAAGACCTGCCCCCAGATCGCGCCGCCCAAGGGCAGGATCAGCGCATGCACCAGCACGAACATCGCACTGCCCGGGGCTACAACCATCAACGCGAACCCCAGAACGGTCAGCGCGACCGAAGCCAGCATGATGCCACGCCTGCGGGCGGTTTGATCGGCGCGGATACCAAGCAGGACCGAGGTGGCAACGGACAGCAGGGTAGAACACACCAGCACGGCGGCATAACCGACCTCACCCAGACCAAAGACCTTGATCCCGAGCGTGGAGAGATAGGCCCCCATGGCACAAAGCGTGGCCCCATAAAGCAGCATCATTGCCGCCGCCGTGCGCAACACCGGGTCTTTGCGGAAGGGCAAAAGCATGGTCAGGGCAGGATCTTGCCGGGGTTCATGCGGTTGTCGGGGTCAAGCGCCTGTTTCAACGCCCGCATCAAGTCCAATGCGACAGGGTCTTTCTGCCGGACCATCGATGGTTTCTTCGACAGGCCCACGCCGTGTTCGGCGCTGAAGCTGCCGCCAAGGGATGCCACGATATCCTCGATCCGGTTCACCACGCGGTCGGCAAGTGCGGCATCGTCGCGCGTGGGAAAGACGGTAAAATGCAGGTTGCCATCGCCCAGATGCCCGACGGTCAGGGTTTCGGCCCCTGCGTTCAGATCGGGCAGATCGGCGTGCATCCGGTCCAGAAAGGCGGCAATCCCGTCCAGCGGCAGGCTGATGTCGGTGTCAATCGCGGGTTTGCGGTGATAGGTGATTTCGGCGGCCAGTTCGCGCCTTTCCCACATGGCGCGCCGCTGACCTTCGGTCTGCGCCACCTCGGCATCCAGTAGCGTGCCATCCTCCAGCATGGGTGCCAGAATATCCTCCAGCAGTGCCACCACCGGCACGCGCCCATCGGGGCCGGGATCGCAGTCTTTGGCGGCAACGGCCCCCAGTTCCACCAGAATGGTGACCGGCGGCGCCGGATCAAAGGCCTGCCGCACATCTGGCCGCGCCTCGGCCAAGCGGCGCATATAGGTTGCGGGCATGAACTCGAACGCCTCCACAAGGCCACCTGAGGCATCGCGCAAGCGGTTCAGCAGGCCCAAGGCCACCGCGACCGATGGCAGGGCGAGGGTCGCCGTAGCATAGGCGCGGGGTGCGGGCACCAGCTTCATCACCGCCGCCGTGATGATGCCCAGCGTGCCCTCTGCCCCGATGAACAGATCGCGCAGATCATAGCCCGAATTGTCCTTGTGCAACTGCGTCATCAGGTTCAGCACGCGCCCGTCTGCAAGCACCACCTCCAGCCCAAGGCACAAGGCGCGGGTCGACCCATAGCGCAGCACGTTCGACCCGCCTGCATTGGTGGACAACACGCCGCCGATCATCGCACTGCCACGCGCGCCAAACCACAAGGGGAAGTACAGGCCCCGTTCTGCCGCCGCCTCATGCAGGCGCGACAGCACCACGCCCGCCTCTACCACTGCCACCCGCGCATCCACCTGCACCGCGCGGATACGGTTCAGGCGTTCCACGCTGACCATCAGCCCGCCATCCGTCATCGCCCCGCCCACGATGCCCGTCAGGCCCGATACGGCCACCACCGCTACGCCATGCTTGGCCGCCACCCGCACCACAGCCGCCACTTGCGCGGTATCGCCAGGCCGCACCACAGCCAGGGGGTTCGCCGTGAACTTGCCCGTCCAGTCCTTGCAATAACGTGCCGTATCCGCCCCGGTCAGCACATGCCCCGCACCCACAACCGCCACCAGATCATCCAGCAATACCATCACCACCCCCCCCGCTTTGCCGCGCAGGTTCCCGCTTTTTGCACGCAAGTGCCAGAGGTGATGTTGACCGGCTGCCGCATCGGCGCGATGGTCGGGCCAACCACAGGAGAGGTCCCATGATCCGCGCCACTGCCCTTGCCCTGATGCTCACCAGCCCTGTGATCGCGCAAGACCTGCCACCACCGCCTGCGGGCAGCTACAGGATGGACCTGGGCCATACCCGCCTGCTGTTTCAGGTGAACCACATCGGCGTGTCGAACTATATCGCACTGTTCACCGAGATGGACGCCACGCTGGAATTCAACCCTGACGCACCGGAAACCATGACCCTGACTGCCACGGTCAACCCGGCCTCGGTTGAGACGCATTACCCGGACCCGGAGGTGGATTTCAACGCGCTTGTCGCCGGGCCAGAGTTTCTGGACAGCGCGCAATTCCCTGAAATCACCTTCACCAGCACCGCCGTCACGCTGACCGGCGAAAACACCGCCGATGTCACGGGCGATTTCACCCTGCACGGCGTGACGCTGCCCCTGACCCTGCAAGTGACCTATAATGGCGGCTATGGCGCGAATGACTTTGATCCCGGCGGCGCGCGCATCGGCTTTTCCGCCACGGGGTCACTTCTGCGCTCGGCCCATGGCATCGGCTATGGCGTGCCTGCGCCGGGAACCGAATTTGGCGTGGGCGACGCCGTGAACATCATCATCGAGACCGAGTTTTCGAACCCCGATGCCAAGGCCCCCTGACCTGCGGGAAAACGCCCCGCCGCCCTTTCCCCGCCGCCCTTTCAATGTCGTACAAATATCCGCGCCGCAGGCATCCCGCCCTATCCGCCAACCCGCCCGATCAGGTCTATCACCGCAGGCCCCAAGGCCGCCACCGCTGCCGCCACGCCCGCCTTGTTCGGATGGATGCCATCCGCCTGCATCAAGGCCGGGTCCAGTTGAGTGCCGTCCGGCGTGACCACAGGTGCCAGATAATCTGCCACCAGCCCCGCCCCATAGCGTTCTGCCAGTTCCGGATAAATCGCATCAAACGCCGCCTTGTACTCTGCCCCGTAATTCCCCGGGGCCCGCAGCCCCACCAGCAGCACCGGCAAGCCCCTTGCCTTTGCCCCTTCCATGATCGTCGTCAGGTTCCCCCGTGCCTCGGCCGGATCAATCCCCCGCAGCATGTCATTTCCCCCAAGGTTCACGATCAGCGCATCCACCTCATCCGTCAGCGCCCAATCCAGCCGCGATGCCCCCCCCGCCGTCGTATCGCCTGACACGCCCGCATTCAGCACCACCGCATCCGCCCCGGTTGCCGCCAGCCACGCCTGCATCTGCGGCACAAAGCCGTCACCCTCCGGCAATCCGTAACCTGCTGTCAGACTGTCCCCCAGGGCCACAATCGTGACGGGTTCCGCAGCAGCCGCTGATAACGACAAAATGAATGCGAAAAGGCCGTTGCGGATCGAGGCGAATGCGCCATATCCGGTAAAGCGGGCGGAAAAGGACGAAAATTTCATGTCAAACCCTGTGCTAAGCCTGAAAGATACGCGGCTGACGCTGGCTGGCAATGCCGGGCCAGTGGAAATTCTGAAGGGGATCAGCCTGACTGTCCAGCCGGGTGAGACGCTGGGCCTGATCGGCCCCTCCGGTTCCGGCAAGTCTTCGCTGCTGATGCTGATGGGGGGGCTGGAGCGGGCCACCGGTGGCAGCATCCACGCCTTGGGCCACGATCTGACCGCCATGAACGAGGATGCGCTGGCGCGGTTCCGCCGCAACAAGATGGGCGTGGTGTTCCAGTCCTTTCACCTGATCCCCACCATGACCGCGCTGGAGAACGTCGCCGTGCCCATGGAACTTGCGGGCGCGTCCGATGCTTTTGCCCGCGCCGAGGCGGAACTGGCAAGCGTCGGCCTTGGAAAGCGCATGCACCATTACCCCAGCCAGATGTCGGGCGGTGAACAGCAGCGCGTGGCCCTTGCCCGCGCCGCCGCCCCGCGCCCGGCGATCTTGCTGGCGGATGAACCCACCGGCAACCTTGACGGCGCGAACGGGCAGGCGATCATGGACCTGCTCTTTGGCCTGCGCGACAAGCATGGCGCGACCCTTGTGCTGGTCACCCACGCGCCTGAACTCGCCGCCCGCTGTGACCGCACCATCCGTCTTGTCGATGGCCGCATCGCCTCGGACACCACACTGGCGCGGGCCGCAGAATGACCCTGCGCCTTGCCGCCCGCTTTGCCCGGCGTGAATTGCGTGGCGGCCTTGCTGGTTTCCGCGTGTTCCTTGCCTGCCTTGCCCTTGGCGTTGCCGCCATTGCCGGGGTCGGCACCATCCGCGCCGCCATTGAAAACGGGTTGCAGGATCAGGGTGCCGTGATCCTTGGCGGCGATGCCCAGATGGAATTCACCTACCGCTT
>JALOSO010000129.1 GCA_025458385.1 Paracoccaceae bacterium
GGGGCAGCCAAAACGCTTGCGCATCCGGTTGATCGTATTGATACCGGCCGTGTTGGCCCCGCTACGGTCGATGACGATCTTTCGTGGCAGGCCGTTCACCTTCAGCACCCGCGCGAAGGACGTGCTCGCAGCCGCCTTGTTGCGCCGCTTTGACAGCATAAAGTCCGGGGTTTTGCCGCGCGTGTCGACTGCCTGGTAAAGATACACCCACTCGTCCTTCACGCGGATGTCGGTCTTTTCTGTTACCCGGCAGGGCATGCGCCAGAAGCGATCTGTCGGGGCCTTCCTGCGGCGCGCCTTCTTTGCGATCAAGGGCGAATACTTCGCAACCCAACCGTTGCGCGTGGCATGATCGATGGTCACGCCACGCGCGGCCAGGATCTTTTCCGGATCCCGCTACGACACCGTGTCGTGCACATCGAAGAAACCCGCAAACAGGATCACGTCCTTCAGAAACTGAGCGCCCTTGAACGAGATCAACGGGGGTCTTCCTGATACCCTCGGACAACGGCCGAACAGTCCGGCGACCACAATCCGACGTCGACCGTCAAACGTTGCGACAGAACCCGCTGACGTGGGGCAAATGGCCCATTCGATCGCTCACATTGCCTTCCATTTGCCAAGTGGTTTGCAAAAGATGGCGGCCGTGACGACCGATGGAGCACAGGCTTGCCACCGCCCGACATCTGCTTTCTTGCTACCGCCAAATCCGGTCTGGGGCATATTCGGCGCATCACAACCATTGCCGCGCGGGTGGCCGCCCTTGCCCCGGACCGCAAGCTGCATCTGGTCACCAATGCCCGGCCCGATGGCATTTCCAGTGCGGAACTTGCCGTGTTCAGCACGATGCAGATCATCGAACGCGCCCTGATGGCGCAGGCTTTGCCGGGGTCAGCACAGCGCGTCCTGGTGCTCGATACGATGACCGTGCCGGGGATCGAAACCACAGGCGCACCGCTGGCGCTGATCCTGCGCGAGGCACCGGATACGGAATTGCACCGCTTTCGACTGGCGCAGGGGCGGGCGTGGGATCTGGTGATGATCGCCAATCCCGCCGGGCACTGGATGCCGCAAAAGGCTGATCTGCCTGCAGAAAAGGTCGTTCCGCTGGGATGGATTTACCGCCCGACGGGCAAGCGCGTGCAACAGGCCGGGGGGGTGCCGGTTGTGCTGGTGGCAACAGGCGGCGGTGGCACGGCTGAAACATCAGCCATGTTGTACGCATTGATCGACGCATTGCTGGCACGGGTACGATCAGCGGCGCCACCGTTTCAGGTGGTGCAGGCCATCGGGCCACGGGCGCGGGCGTTTGGGCAACTGGCCCATGCGGACCGGACGCTGGACCCGGGGCCTTTGCTGAACGCGCAATTCCGCGATGCGGATATCGTCATTTCGACCGCGGGCTACAATTCGGTGCTGGAGCTGGCCACAACGGATACGCCAACGCTGCTGGTGCCAATCCCGCGCAGCATTGATGATCAGGCCGCGCGGGCCAGTGTCTGGGCCAAAGCCCTAGGCTGCTGGCTGGACGCAGCCGCGCCCGACAAGGCCGAGGCATGGCTGGTGCAGGCCATCGCCACCTGCCCGCGCCGCGCACCAGTTGACCTTGGCCCAAGCGGAGAGGATGCCGCCGCGCGCGCGATCCTGCAACTGGCATGACGGCACAAACACGTCCTGACGAAACGCAGTTCCACAAGCGCTATCCAAGCGCGCTTGCGGCAGGGCTGGCCGCCCGGCGCAGCAAGGACGCGCAGGCTGCGGGCGTTCCCACGCCCGATGTCGTGCGCATGGATCGGGACCAGATGCTGGCGTTCCGGCGGATCGTGCCGCAGGGGCAGGCAAGCCTGCCGCAAATGCTGGATGTGGTGGCAAGGGTGCAGGCGATGCCCGTGGCAGGGCTGGCGCGGTTTGATCCGTTCCTGCGCATCCGGCCAAGGCTGATACAAGCCTCTGCGCGGATTGCGGGACTGGTGGCAAGGCTGGAGACGCAGGACAGGGCGCTGAACTGGCCTGCAAATTCCGTCGTTCATGGTGATTTCCACCCTGGTCAGGTGCTGCGGGATGCCACTGGCAAGGTCTGGTTGATTGATCTGGATGATCTGGCGCTTGGCCCGCCCGAGGTGGATGCCGGTAATCTGGCCGCATGGCTGGCCACGCAGGGCCCGGGCGATCTGGCGGCCATGCATCGCACGGCGTTCCGACTGGTCCGCGCTTTGTCACCGCAGGCCGATGCGGATTTGCTGGCGCATTTCTGCGCCATCGCCGTGGTGCGCCGCGCGCTGAAGCTGGCTGAAAAAGGCCAGCCTTGGGCGCTTGATCAATTAGAAAGGACGTCCTTCAATCAGGTGAAGCTGATTGAACAAGATACGCCTTAGCCCTGCGGGCGTGAGATATCGTATTTCTCGATCCGGTAGCGCAGCGTGTCGCGGCTGATCCCCAGCAGTGCGGCCGCGCGGGTGACGTTGCCGCGCGTGGCGGTCAGGGCCTTGGACAGGGCGAGTTCCTCCATCTGCACCAGATTGGGCACATCGGCGCCGTCCGGTGACAGAAACTGAATCTGTTCGGCCCCGATCAGCGCATTTCCGGCCTGAAGGCCCGCGCGTTCCACGCAATTGGCAAGTTCCAGCAGGTTGCCCGGCCAGTCATGCTGCACCAGTTTCGCCCGCGCCTCGGCTGTAAACCGTGGCCGGTCGCGCCCATGCCGCAAGGCAGACTGGCGGGCAAAGGATTCGGCGATGGGCAGGATATCAGAATTGCGTTCCGACAGGGCGGGTACGTCGATCCAGCCAAGTTGCACGCGGTACAGAAGGTCTGCCCGGAAGGCCCCCTCGCGTTCCAGCACCGCCAGATTGCCCGATGTGGTGGCCAACAGCCATGGCGCGTCCGGGGCCATCAGCGCAGCCAGCAGCCGCGCCTGCCCATCTGCAGGCAGCATGTCGATGTGCCGCAGCAGAACCGTGCCGCCGCGCTGCGCAAAGGCGCTTTCCAATGCGGCATCCGGCAGGCTGCAATCCGCCTCGGTCAGATCGCCACGGTCTCCCCTTGCGGTTTCATGGATGGCGCGCGCGACCGTCGCCTTGCCTGATCCGCGCGGACCCGTCACCAGCACCGCCGTCGGCACCGCCCTGTCGGATTGCAGGGCAAGCTTGCGCACCGCGGCGCGCAGGTCAATCGCCGCGGAAGACCGGCCAAGGATACGGTCCACCCCGCGCGCATCGCCCGGGCGCGCAACCTCGTTCAGCATCAGGTTCGCCGCGATGGTGGCAATGGTTGCCAGCGGCGCGGGCTTGGTCAGGAAATCGCGTGCGCCACGCTTCATCGCATCAACAGCAATGCCGATTTCGCCATGGCCGGTCATCACCACAATCTGTGCTTCTGGTGTTTGCGCCTGAAACCAGCCCAGCAGGTCCAGCCCGTTATCGCGCCCAAGCCGCACGTCAAGGATGACCAGCCTTGGCTGGTTGCGGGTCGCCATGGCCATCGCACTGCGGCTGTCCACGGCATAGCTGGCCGAAAAGCCGCGCCGCTCCATGAACGATACGATGGACCGCGCCAGCACCTCTTCGTCATCCACAACCAGAATATCAGACATCACATGCCCCCCTTACACCATCGCCGGCAGGCGCAGTGTCACCACCGCCCCGTGCAGCGCACCATTTGCCAGATCCAGCGATCCGCCCATGCGTTCCGCGATCCGCCGCCCAAGCGCCAAGCCCACGCCCAGACCCGCCGCCTTGCCCGTCTGAAAGGGTTCGAACACCTTGTGCATCATATCCGGCGGGATGCCCGGCCCCGTATCCGTCACCTTTACCTCCAGTGTGCCATCCAGCCGGTTTGTCCATGTCACACCCAGCACGCCGCCATCCTCCATCGCCTCCATCCCATTCGAGATGATGGTGTTCAGCACCTGCTCCAGTTCCGCCGGGCGCCCCAGCACCATGGGGCTGCCGGTGCCCTGCGTGACCGCCACGCTGATCGACCGTCGCGTCAGTTGCGGCTGAAAGCCATCAATGCAGCGCGCAATCACCTGATCAATCTGCGCCTGATCCGAAAGGTTGCCCGGATCGCGCCTGCTGCGGATCAGGAAAGACCGGATCCAGCCTTCCAGCCGGTCGACCTGATCGGTGATGTCCGTCAGCGTCTGTCGGCTGCTGTCGGGGATGTCATCATCCAGCGTCAGTTCGGCGCAAGACCGGATCGACGCCAAGGGGTTGCGCAACCCATGCGCCACGGCTGACGCCATTTCGCCCACCACCGCCAGCCTTTCGGTTTCCACCGTGCGCGCCTCTTGGCGCACCAGCACGCGGCTGGCATAGGTTATGACAACGGCCAACCCGCCAAACAGCACGGCCGAGGCCGCAAGTGCCCCCAGCCAAGCGTAAGTGCGCACCCGGTGAATGGACACCAGCAATGCACCGGGGGCTTTGTAAACCTCTACCGCGCCCACCACCGCCCCGCCTTCGCTGGACCGGATCGGGATGTAATATTCAATGAACTCGGTAATGCCTTCCGGGAAGCCTACATGTTCTTCCTTGGCACCGCGTTCGACGACATTCAGTTCGGGGTGCAATTCGCCACGCATCGCACCCGCCAGTTCGCCATTGTCGGGAAAGCGCTGGCCAATCAGTTCGGCATCGCTGGACCACAGGATTTCACCATCCCGCGCATAGACATTGGCACGGAACACATCCGGCAGGCGGCCGACATGGGTCAGGAATTCCTCGATATCCTGATCGGCGGGCCCCGCACCCGTATTCAGGAAATAGTCCGCGGCCTTTTCAACATGCACGACCGAGTTCAGAAATTCGGCCGATACCGTCGCATCACGCATCATCATCTGCCCGACGATATAGCGCGACAGTGATGTCGACAGCACAAGGGCGGTCGACAGGATCAGCAGGAAACTGATCAGCAAAAAGCCGATCACCATCCGCAGATGGTGCGGCGAATCGCGCAAAAGCATGGTGTTGGGAAGAATCGTCATGGGATGGCCGCTTGCCTTTGATTGCTTGCCAATCCTCATCCCAGTGGCCGTCCGGGGTATATAGACTTAAGGTTTATGCACCTCTGTCGAAGGGTATAGGCACGCCCCGACAGGGCCCGAACTGCGGCATTTGCCCCAGTTTTCCCGTTGCCCGATATCGGCAGGCCGGGTGAGGCGCGCTAGGCAGGCCGCATCGCAGCCAAAGGAAACCTCATGTCCGGCATTCTGCTTCTGGAAGATGAGCCGATCATCGCGCGCAACATCTGCCGCGTGCTGGAACGTGGCGGCCATGCCGTGACGCATGCCGGTTCAGCGCATGAGGCGCGTTTGCGGCTGGCGGCGGGGCCCTATGATCTGGTGCTGGCAGATGTGAACCTGGGTGATGGCGACGGGATCGCGGTTCTGACGGCCGAGGCCGCAGCCCTTGGTGATGTGCCGATTGTCATCATGACCGGGCAAGACACGCTGGATAACCGGCTGCGGGCCGAAGGGCTGGCGGTCTCGGCATTTCTGTCGAAACCCTTTGCGATGTCGCGGCTGACGGAACTGACAGGCGCGCTGCTGGCTGAAACCGGCAAGCAGGCGGGCGCGCGGCGCGGGCCATCGGTGATGATGTATTCGCATGATACGATCGGCCTTGGCCACATGCGGCGCAACACGGCCATCGCGCAGGAACTGGTGGCGCGGGTGCCGGGGGCATCGGTGCTGATGCTGGTGGGTTGCCCTGCGGGGATGGTGTTCGAACCGCATCCCGGCATTGATTATGTCAAGCTGCCCTCGCTGACCAAGCTGGGGCGCGGGCGCTGGCAGGCGGGCAGTCTGCGCATTGATGCCGCCACCACGCGGGCCTTGCGGGCGGGGATACTGGAGCGGGTGATGGAAACCTTTGCCCCGGATGTGCTGCTGGTGGATCATGAACCGGCAGGCGTCTGGGATGAACTGGTGGCCCCCATCCGCGCGCTGCGGGCGCGTGGGCGCACGCGGGTGATCCTTGGCCTGCGCGATATTCTGGATGACCCGGACCGCGTGGCGCGGGCATGGGCGGGCAGCGGCACGGATCAGGTGATCCGCACGCTTTATGACGATGTGCTGATCTATGGCAGCGAAAGGTTCTACCCCTCGGACGCGGCGTATGGGCTGGCGGCACTGCGGCCCGGCCATGTGGGCTATTGCGGGGCGGTCACCACTGTGCGGCCAGTGCTGCGCAACCAATGGGCGGGCGCACCCCGGCGGGTGCTGGTATCGGGCGGCGGCGGGCGCGATGCCTATGCGCTTCTGGATACCGTGCTGGCGGGGTTCGAGGTGCTGGCCCCGCACCGCCGCCCCGAACTGACGCTGATCGCAGGGCCGTTGATGGACAGCGAATTGTCCGATGCCCTGCGCCATCGCACCGGGCAGGCGGGGGCCATCTTCCGCGATGCCGTGCCCGATCTGCCGGCGATGCTGGCGGCGTCGGATCTGTTCATCACCATGGGCGGCTATAATTCGGTGACCGAAGCTTTGGTCGTGGGCTGCCCGGCGGTGGTGGTGCCGCGCGTGGGGCCATCGGGTGAACAGCGCATCCGGGCGGAACGGCTTCAGGCGCTTGGCATGGCCACCGTGGTCTGGCGGCATGATCTGACACCTGCACGCATGGCCACGGCCATGACCACGCGCCCCGCCCCGGTGCCCGCCATGCCAGAGCTTTCGTTCGATGGCGCGTCCATCGCCGCCGCCCATATCGCCGCCGTTCTGGCCGATGCCGCAACCAACACACCCAAGGTGGCCCTTGATGCCTGACCAGCCCCCCCTCCGCATCGGCTATGTGCTGAAACGCTTTCCGCGGTTTTCCGAAACCTTCATCCTGAACGAGCTTCTTGCCCTGCAGGACCAAGGCGCCGAAACCCATGTCTTTTCCCTGCTGACCCCCCCGGATGAGCCGCGCCACGCAAGGCTTGCCAATCTGCGCGCACACGTCACCTATCTGGCCAAGCCTGCAGGCGCGGTGCCGGTGATCGTGCCCGAAGATGCCGCCCTGTTCGCCGGGAACGACGCCAAGACCATCGCCACCCTGCAGGCCAAGGCGGCCGAGGTGGCGCGTCTGGCAAGCGCTGCCGGCATCACCCATCTGCACGCGCATTTCGGGTCTGATCCTGCGACCGTGGCCATGCTGGCCGCGCGGATCATTGGGGGGACGTTTTCCTTTACCGCCCATGCGCGGGATATCTACCACACCTATGTCTCGCCCACCGTCGATGCCGAAAAGCGCCGGGCCAAGCTGCGTGCAGCGGCCTTTACGGTGACGGTGTCGGATTTCAACGCCACCCACCTGCGCGCTTTGTGCCCCGAGGCGGCAGGGCGAATCCATCGCCTTTACAACGGGATAGACCTGTCCTTGTTCACCCCGTCCGAAGCGGTCGTGCCGGGGCGGATCATCGCTGTCGGGCGGCTGGTGGAAAAGAAGGGCTTTGCCGTGCTGGTCGATGCCTGCGCCATCTTGCGTGACCGGGGGCTGGCGTTTGACTGCCGGATCATCGGTGACGGTCCGCTGCAAGGCGCGCTGACGGATCAGATCGCGGCCTTGGGCCTGGGCGCGCAGGTCACGCTGGCAGGCCCGATGCCGCAGGAACGGCTGGCCGATGAACTGGGCACCGCCGCGATTGCCACGCTGCCCTGCATCATCACCCCCGACGGGGACCGCGACGGGCTGCCGACCGTGCTGCTCGAGGCGATGGGCAAGGCCATTCCGGTGGTGACCACCACCGTCACCGGCGGGCCGGAGATTGTGGCGCAGGGTGAGACGGGCCTTCTGTGCCCGCCCGGTGACGCAAAGGCGCTGGCCGATGCGCTGGCCAGCCTGCTGGCCGATCCGCACCGCGCGCATGCCATGGGCGCGGCGGGGCGGCTGCGGGCCGAACGGCTGTTCAACCTGCCCACCAACGCCGCGCGTCTGGGCGGGTACTTCGCCGGGGTCACCCCGGCCAATCTTGCAAGGGGGGCTGCGTGATGCGCATTGCCTATGTCTGTGCCGATGGCGGCATTGCGGTGTTTGGCGACAAGGGGGCATCCGTCCATATCACCGCCATGGCGGCGGCCTTTGGGCGCACCGGGCATCAGCTGCGGGTGCTGTGCGCCCGGCGCGGGGTGGGCGCGGCGGATTACACGGTGGAACAGGTGGCGGCAGACCTGCCCCCGCCCGATGACCGCGCCGCCAAGGAGCGCGGCCACATCGCCACCGCCGCCGCGATTGAGGCACGGCTGGTATCGCTGCACCGCGACTGGCCGTTTGATCTGATCTACGAACGCTATTCCCTTTGGTCCACCGCAGGCGTGCGGGCCGCGCGCCGTCTGGGCGTGCGAGCGGTGGTTGAGGTGAACGCGCCCCTTGTCACCGAACAGGCCGAGTTTCGTGCCCTCGCCTTGCCCGATGAGGCCCGCACGATCGAGGCCGAGGTGTTTCGCAGCGCTGATGCCCTTGCCGTGGTGTCGGATGAGCTGGTGGGATATGTCACCGCACGCGGCGCAATGGCGGCCCGTGTGCATGTCATCCGCAATGCCGTGGACACCGCGCTGTTCACGCCGCAGGTGCC
>JALOSO010000350.1 GCA_025458385.1 Paracoccaceae bacterium
TGGCCTGACGTCGGAAGGTGGCAGCCTGCACATGCAGTCGACCGACCGCGCCGAACTGGCGCGACTTGGCCTGGACGGGCTGCGGCTCGGCGATCTGGTGGCGCTGGAGGATACCGATAGCCGCTACAACCACGGCTACCTGCGGGGTGCCATGTCGATCGGCGTCGTCTGCGCCACCGACGGGCCGCGCGCAGGCTACGGCCCCGGCATTGCGGTGATGATGACCGCCCCGGCGGGTCAGCTTGGTGCCTTCATCGACGCCTCTGCCAATATCGCCGACCTTCTGAACGTGGAACCATGAACATGATTGCCATGACCAACGTCACGCGCGACAGTCTGGCCGCCTTCATGGAAGAAGGCTTTCGCGTTCTGGGACTGTCCGAGCCCGACGCCCATACTTTTGCCGAAGCGTTGATCTTTTCCGAACTGCGCTTTCACCCCGGCCATGGTCAGGGCGTCAAGCGCCTGCGCCGGTATCACGAACGCATCAGCCACATCAGCCAGAAACTCGTTGACCCTGCCGCGCGGTGGGAAGTGGTCAAGGAAAGCCCCGCCCTCGCGCTGGTCGATGCACATAACGGCATCGGCACGGTCGCCGCCGCCCGGGCGATGACGCTGGCCATCCAGAAGGCCAAGGTCTGCGGCATCGGGCAGGTGGTGGTGCGCAATTCCACCCATTACGGATCAAGTGCTGTGCATGCCTGTCAGGCAGCGGAAGCGGGCTGCATCGGGATCAGCTATACCAATGCGGGGCCAGAAATGGCCCCATGGGGCGCGCGCGAAGGGGCGGTCGGCACCAACCCTTGGGGCATCGCGGCCCCCACGGATCAGGGCTTTCCGGCCGTGATGGACATCGCATTGACCACGGCAGGCAAGGGCATGATGCAGTGGCACGCCCGCGAAGGCAAAGCGATGCCGCTGGATTGGGCGCTGACGCCGGACGGCAATGAAACTGATGATCCGAACGCCGCAATGGCGGGGGCGCTCTTGGGTATTGGCACCTATAAAGGCTATGGTCTGGCCTTCATGACCGATGTGCTCACAGGGGTGATCGGCGGCGGTGGTTTTGGTCTGAAACCCTATTCCGACCCCGCAAAGCTGGATGTCAGCCATACCCTGACCGCGATCGACATCGAATGGTTCCAGCCACTGGCCGAATTCGAGGCCCGGATGGGAGAGTTTGCCCGCATGATCCGGTCCCGCGCGCTGCGGCCGGGGTTCACCGAAGTGCTGCTGCCGGGGGAACAAGAGGCCCGCCGCGCGGCCCGCAAATCTCGCGACGGCGTGCCGCTGGATGACGAGGTTCTGGCCGACTTGCGCGCGCTGGCTGACGAAATCGGCATTGACCGCAAGATCGTTGCCACCGGTCCTTATAAGGGGGTGCTGTGACCCCCCTGCCCCCCTCATTCCACGAAATGTTGCGCGATCGTCTGCGAGCGCGCGCTACGGCTGCAGGGCTCGACGGCCTGTTGCTGCTGGCTCCGGGCAATGTGGCCTATGCCTCTGGTTGGCTGTTCTCAGTGAACGAACGGCCAATGGGCCTGTGGGTTCCTGTTGCTGGCGAAGCAACCTTGTTCGTGCCACATCTAGAGTTGGAGAACGCCCTTGGCGTGGCTGGCGTGCAAGTCAGGACCTATGAAGAGTTTCCCGGCCTTATCCCGCCTGCCCTTTGGATGATCGCCCAATCTGGCGCGCGCAGTCTGGCGGTAGATGCGCTGGACGCACGGTATTTTGCGGCCGCGCAGGGCTTGGTTACAAAGCTCGACCTGACAGACCATTGCCTGCCTGAACGCAGCATCAAGCACGCCCCCGAACTGGCTTTGATCCGCGAGGCCGCGCGGTTTGCTGATATGGTGCTGGAGCGTCTGCTGGCGCAGGCGGGCGATATGATCGCCCAAGGCGCGACCGAACTGGACCTGATGGCCGATTGTACGAGCCATGCCCGCCGGGCTTTGGCGGCAACTCATGGTCAGGCCTTTGCGGGCACCAAGATCGGAATTACTGCCTCGGTCCATTCGGGGCCTCGGGGGGCTTTGCCGCATGGCACCGTGCTGGCGCGCGTGCCTCACAAAGGCGAGCCGATCATTGCAGGCATCGGGTGCAGCCTTGGCGGCTATCACGCAGAAAGCGGTGTCACGCTGGTCTACGGCGAGCCCAGCGCGGATCAGCGCCGCGTGATGCAGGCGATGGCCGACGCGAACGCCGCCACCCTCGACGCCCTGTCGCGGAATGAGACCTGCACCCGCGTGAATGACGCGGCCCTTGCGCCGATCCGCGCGGCGGGGTTCGGGGACGCGATCCGCCACCGGATCGGCCACGGCATGGGCGTCGAGGGGCACGAGGCGCCTTGGCTTTCTCCCGGCGACGACACGTTCACCGCCCCCGGCATGGTCTTTTCCTGCGAGCCAGGCATTTACCGACCCGGACTGGACGGCTGGCGCTGCATCGAGACGCTGATCGTAACTGACACCGGCGTCGAAACGCCAAGCCGCTTTCAATCGACCCATCCCTTCGACGCCCGCGTCATATCATAGGAGCCGCCGATGCCCGAACCCGCCGCCTGGCG
>JALOSO010000130.1 GCA_025458385.1 Paracoccaceae bacterium
CCCATCCCCTGTCGCGGTCGTCAGGCCGCGCGCGTGACGACGATGTCACCCTGCTGAACGCTGGCGGCAAGCGTGCCTTCCAGCACCGCAAAGATCGTATTGCCGACTGCGACACGCAAACTACCGTTCGGCCCCGCCGTCAACGTCACATCGGTGCTGGTGATGTCGGCCGCCACCTCGATGCGCAACTGGTCAGTTCCGGGCGCAAAATCGTAGATACGCACCCAGTCATCACTTGCATCGGCCGCATTGACGAACAGAACGTAATCATCCGCCCCTGCGTTGCCAAACAGATGATCCCCGTCATCACCGATCAGCGTGTCATCGCCCTGCCCGCCAAACAGCCGGTCAAATTCGTTTGGCCCCAAGGCAATCAGGTCAATCCCCGACACAAGGTCATTGCCGGCATCACCGAACATCGCGTCCTGACCGCTGCCTCCGGCGATCAGGTCATCGCCGTCTTCGCCATAAACCGTGTCATCGCCCAGATCATCGACACGCGCGGGGCTGACGGTACTGCCGTCGTAGCCGAACCTGCCCCGCCTTGCACAAGGTCAACACCGTCGCCGCCATACAACGCATCATTGCCGTTTTCGCCGTAAAGCGAGTCATCCCCTGCGCCGCCGAACACCGTGTCAAAGCCCGCAAAACCGAACAGCACATCATTGTCTGCCTCTCCGGCCATGCTGTCATTGCCGTCACCTGCATACAGGCTGTCATTCCCGGCCCCGCCGGACACCGTGTCATTGTTGCCGCCAGCGGTGATAATATCGGCGCCGTCGCCACCATAGGCCAGTTCGACCCCCGGCCCGCCACGCAGCACATCCAAGCCACTGCCACCATACAGCGTTGAATCGCCCGAGAATGCCTGCAGCACATCATTGCCGTCATCCCCGTTCAGCACACCGCCTTCGGCATTGCCGGAAAGTGTGTCATCCCCGGCACCGCCAAACAGCGTGTCGATGCCTGCATCACCGCTGACAAGGTCATTGCCTTCGCCCCCGTAAACGAAATCAGGGGCATCTCCCCCCTGCACATCATCATCGCCCAGACCGCCGGACACCGTGTCACGGCCATAGCCACCGTCCAGCCGGTCATTGCCCAGCCCGCCGTTGATGATGTCATTGCCGCTGTCCGCCTCAACGGTGTC
Source organism: Paracoccaceae bacterium (assembly GCA_025458385.1). GTDB lineage: Bacteria > Pseudomonadota > Alphaproteobacteria > Rhodobacterales > Rhodobacteraceae > JAAFHS01. The sequence goes on from JALOSO010000130.1 coordinate 1,151, forward strand.
TTCACCCGGTCCAGCAAAAATGGTGTCATCACCACTTGCGCCCAGAATGCGATCATTGCCAAGGCCACCTTCAAGCAGATCATTCCCCGCCGTGCCAGCAATTGAATCATTGCCGCTGTTGCCGATCGGCCCGCCACCATCATGATCGTCCTGTGCATCCGACGATCCATCAAAAAGAAAACTGCCGAGCAGCAGCAGCGGCAGCAGCACCAAAAACTCCATCACTTCCCCCCGGAACCAGCGAACGCTGAACACACGCCTCACGTTAACGTTATGTTAAGTTTTCACGGCACCGCGAGTCATTCTTTGCGAAAACCACATCTGTCGCAGCGCGGGAAACAATCTGGCTGCCTTCGTCAGGATTGCCTTCGCCGCACGCACAACCCTAAGGTGATTTCAGGACGTTTTCCTGAAATGCCACAGAAAAGGCTGCCTTTTGTGACTCTGACGCCGCGGTTTGATTCGCGGCTTTCCAGTCATCGTAGGGCATGCCGTAAAACAGCGTGCGCGCCTCTTCCTTGCCAAGGTCCACCCCTGCCGCGACGGCCGCCTCGTGCATCCAGCGGCCAAGGCAATTCCGGCAGAACCCGGCGAGGTTCATCATGTCGATGTTCTGCACATCAGGCCGATCCTGCATCAGGTGCTGACGCAGGCGGCGAAAGGCTGCGGCTTCAAGTGCCTGCAAGGCGGCGGGGTCAAGATCACGCATGGTGGGTATCCCTTGTTGCCGCCGCAGCATGACGTCTGCTGGCCGTGCTGTCACGCCCCCTATGCGCCAAAGCTGCCGATTGCCAAGGAACCGGGCAAAATCTGCCCCGCCGAAACGCCTTCAAGCGAGGCGATGCGCAAGCCGTTGTAAAGGACATCGACCCCGTCGCCAAAGGCATCATTCTGATAGGTCAGGGGCCCGGTGACCGGTCCCTGCACCTGCAGCACCAGCGTTTCGGCTGTGGGGTCAAAATCGAGGATGGTCACAATCTCGGCCCCCGGGGTGATCAGCACACCAAAGTTGTCGATGCCGGTGCCCCCTGTCAGCAGATCGCCATCATCGCCAATCAGAATGTCATTGCCTGCGCCACCCTCCAGGCGGTCAGGACCCGCGTCCTCTGCCAAATTCTGATTGGTGACGCCCGCCACGATGCGGCGGATATCCGTATCGGTGACCCCGGCAAACGCGCCGCGAAGTTCCTGCGACAGGCCCGCCGTATCAAGCCCGGCAAGATCAGCCGCCGTAAGGCCGGCGAAGGGATCGATGCCGATCAGTTCGTCATCGCCATCATCGCCCACCAAGGTATCGCGCCCGGTCGAGCCGAACAGCAGATCATCACCCGCCCCCCCTGCCAGCAGGTCATTGCCCGATCCGCCAGCCAGCAGATCATCGTTGCCGCCGCCATCAAGAACGTCATTGCCCCAGGCGCCCAGCAGCACATCGTCGCCCGCACCACCGCGCAACGTGTCAGCCCCGGCCTCGCCCGCCAGCAGATCATTGCCAGCATCACCCGACACGCTGTCGGCCCCACCGGCCGCCAGCACAAGGTCATCCGTTGCTGTGCCCGCAAAGGTGCCTGCAGCATCATTGTCGCGCTGAACGGCGCCGCTGCTTTCGGGTGGTGGCGGTTCTGCTGCGCCATCATCGCCCCCGCCACCGCCACTGCCGTCTGAAATCAGACCGATCGCCAGCAGCGGCAACAGAATCAACAACAGTTCCATTAATCAGTCCCCTTCTGGCACATCTATGCCAAAGGGGTGGCGCGATTTTGCAGCCTGGTCAACACCTTGGCCCTTTTTGACCAGATATGCCCGACAATCCCCTTGCCGCACCGCGCATTGTTCAGCCCGCGAGCACAGACTGCAGCACCTGTGCCAGCCGCGCGGCCCATGCGGCCTGCCCTGCGGCATCGGCAATCAGGTCATTGCGTACCTCGATCAACGTGTTCTGCCGCCCTGTCTGCAGGGCGTGCCGGTCAATCGCATCGCCGGGCAGATGCCCGGCGTAAGGTTCATTGTCACCGACACAAAGCGCCGGATCTTCGGCCAGCGCGGCGATGACACGCTGCGACAAGCGGCTGTCGCGATGCGAATGCAACACACCGACATGCCATGGTCGTTGCGGGCGGCCCTTCAGGCAGGGCGTAAAGGAATGCACGGCGACAATGACCGTATCTGCCCGCCGGGCGGCCAGCCGCGCCAAGGCGGCGTGATAGGGGCGATAAAGACGGTCAAGCCGGGCCGCAACATGATCCGCGGCAAGATGCCGGTTGGCCGGAATGATCGTGCCGTCATAAAGCTGCATGATCAGCGTCGGGTCGTCTTCACCCCGGTTCGGATCAATCACCAGCCGCGAAAAGCCTGACATCACGGCCGTGCACCCCAATCGTGACGCCAGCCCCGCCGCCAGGCCCGCCGCGCCGACATCATAGGCGATATGCCGCGCCATATCTGCCGGGCAAACGCCCAGATCACCCCCGGCAACCCAGGCAGGCACATGGTTTGACGCATGGTCACAGGTCACCAGCCAACGGCTGTCGCGGTCTTCCCCCAGGATCGTGACGGGGGCCTCATTCTGCCGTTGCACAGATTTTACGCACCTTTCCGCTTTCTGCATGTCGCAAGTGATCCGCATGTTGCCGCTAACAGATTCTGCTGCCATAAGCCCGGCAACCACACGACACGCACAAGGAAAAGGCCATATGAGACGCCAGCGCAATGTCAAGATCGTCGCCACCCTCGGGCCTGCCTCCAGCGATTACAAGATGATCCGGGCGTTGTTTGAGGCAGGCGCCGACGTGTTCCGCCTGAATATGAGCCATGGTGTGCATGACGATATCCGCGCCCGCCACAAGATCATCCGCCAGATCGAGGCTGATGTGGGCCGCCCGATCTGCATTCTGGCCGATCTTCAGGGGCCAAAACTGCGCGTTGGCGTCTTTGCCAACCCGGCGGGTGAAGAACTGGTCGAAGGCGCCGCTTTCCGCATGGACCTGTCCACCGCGACGGGCGATATCAACCGCGTGAACCTGCCCCACCCCGAGATTTTTGCCGCCCTCGAACCCGGCACATCCCTGCTGGTGAACGATGGCAAGATCCGCCTGCACGTCAACGACTGTGGCAAGGATTTCGCCAATTGCACCGTCACCGTCGGTGGCACCATTTCCAACCGCAAGGGCGTGAACGTGCCCGATGTGGTGCTGCCCGTGGCCGCCCTGTCGGAAAAAGACCGCGTCGATCTGGAGTTTGCGTGTGAACTGGGCGTTGACTGGCTCGCCCTGTCTTTCGTGCAGCGGCCCGAAGACGTGCTGGAGGCGCGCAAGCTGGCGCGCGGCCGTGCGGCCATCCTGTCAAAGATCGAAAAGCCGGCAGCGGTCAAGGCCTATGACGCCATCCTGCAGGTGTCGGATGGCATCATGGTGGCGCGCGGCGATCTGGGGGTGGAACTGCCCGTGCATTCAGTGCCGCCGATCCAGAAGCGGCTGGTGCGCGGCGCGCGCGCGGCGGCCAAGCCGGTGATCGTGGCCACGCAGATGATGGAGTCGATGATCGAATCGCCCGTGCCAACGCGGGCCGAGGTTTCGGACGTGGCCACCGCCATCTATGAAGGCGCGGATGCGGTGATGCTGTCGGCGGAATCTGCGGCCGGGAAATACCCGATCGAAGCCGTCACCACGATGCACAACGTGGCCATGTCGGTGGAACGCGACCCGACCTATCAGCAGATCATCGCCGCCAGCCGCGTGGTCGCGCGCGAGACGATTGCCGATGGCATCGTGGTTGCCGCGCGCGAAATCGCCGAGGCCACGAATATCAAGGCCATCGCCTGCTTCAGCCAGACCGGCACGACCGCCAGCCTTGTGGCGCGCGAACGCCCGCGCGTGCCCATCCTTGCGCTGACGCCCCTGATGTCCACCGCGCGGCGCATGTCGCTGACCTGGGGCCTGCACTGCGCCATCACCGAACCGCAAGACCGTTTCAAGGGCGCGGTGCTGGCCGCCGTGAAGGCCGCGCGCGATGATGGTTTCGCCGGGCAGGAAGACCAGATCGTGGTGACAGCGGGCGTGCCGTTCAACGTGAAAGGCACAACGAACATCCTGCGCGTGGCCCCTTGCGATGAACGGTTGATTAGCAGCGTTGACCCAGAGTAACCTTCCGCGCATCGTGTTGCGGGAAATGTGATCATGGATACCGACCTGCTGTTGATCATGGGGATCATTGTTACGATTCTTGCCGTGCCATCAGTGATCAGCGCCTTTTCGGAAAGCCGTCCACCCCGGGCGGCCACCGTGCTGTTCCTGATCGGCGGCTTGCTGATCGTGCTGGCCCTGACGCAAGGCACCACACGCTATACGGTCAATGACATCCCCGAGGCGTTCAGCCGTGTTGTGGCGCGCTATCTGAACTGAGGGTGTGAAGCGCGCCATGACGCGCGCGCACCCCCTTGCGTATCGCACAAACCACCCCTATAGACGCGGCTTCGAAAAGCCTGTGCGGCCGGCCAAAGTGGCATGCCGAGTCGCACTTTCAACGACTGGAGATCGAAATGCCCAAGATGAAGACGAAATCGGCTGCCAAGAAGCGCTTCAGCTTCACGGCGACCGGCCGGGTGAAAGCGGGCCCTGCGGGCAAGCGCCACGGCATGATCAAACGCTCGACGAAATTTGTGCGCGACGCATCAGGTGCGATGATCCTGTGCGAAAGCGATGCGAAGATCGTCAAGAAATACATGCCCTACGACCGGTAAGGAGAACATCACATGTCCCGCGTCAAATCCGGTGTTGTCACCCACGCCCGCCACCGCAAGGTCATCAAGGCGGCCAAGGGCTATTACGCTGCCCGCTCCACCAACTTCCGCACGGCCACGCAGGCCGTCGACAAGGCCAACCAGTATGCGACCCGCGACCGCAAGACCCGCAAGCGCAACTTCCGCGCGCTGTGGATCCAGCGGATCAACGCCGCCGTGCGCCTGTTCGACCCGGCCTTCACCTATTCGCGCCTGATCAACGGTCTGGCGCTGGCTGGTATCGAGGTGGACCGCAAGGTTCTGGCAGACCTCGCCGTGCACGAGCCCGAGGCGTTCAACGCGATTGCCGCACAGGCCAAGGCCGCACTGCCCGCGTAAGCAAAGCCTGGTCGGAAACGTTTGAACCCTGCCGTTGAAAAGCGGTGGGGTTTTTCTTTTGCGATCGGGCATCTTCTGCTAATGTCTGCAGGATTGCGGCCAAGAAAACGGGCCTAAATCATTGATTTCATTTTAGGTATCTTGCATCATCTGGCGTGCGCCCCCTTTCCTGCCACCCCGCAAAGCGGCCCCATGACCCAAATACTGACCCTGTCGCAGCACGATGTCCTTTCTGGCCAGATCGAGGAACACCGCGCCGATACGCCTGCAGCCCTTGCCGCGTTGAAGGCGGCCAATGCGGCCCTGGATGGCGGCAAGTCGGGGCAGGCCGTTGCCTTGGCGACGCAGGCCCTGACAAGCCTGGCCCTGGGGCCGATGACCGCGGCCTCACTGATCCTGATCCTGCGCAGGACGGGTGATGCTGCTGCCGATCCGTTTACCGCGCAGCTTTTGGCGCAGCTTGCACCGATGGCCACGGACACCGCGCGCCGCATCAACCTTGGCCGCCTGATGTTGGCTTTGCACCGAAAGGAAGAAGGGGCGGCCCTTTTGCGTGCCGCCTTGGCCGAAAAGCCCACCGACCGGCCCGCAATTCTGGCGCTGACGGCGCATCTTTTGCAGCAGGGTGCCCGTGCAGATGCGGTTGCGCTGTGGCAGCCACTGTTTGCAGCCGAACCTGCGAATGGCTTGCTGCGCCTTGACCTTGTGCGCATCCTCGCCCTGTCCGGCGCCGAGGCTGAGGCGCGGCAGATTCTGGATCAGGCTGAACCCTTGTGTGCGAATTGTCGGGCGGCATTCGAGACGGCGGCCGCCGCGCTGCGCGGCACGGGCGCGGGCATGGGCGCAGGCATGGGCACAGGGACAGGGGCCCCGCAGGCCGCAATGACGATGGAGATATTCGAACGCTTCGCGCCAACCTATGATGCGACCTTGGAAAAGCTGGGAAACCGCGGGCCAGAGATGATCGCGCGGATGCTGACCGCCATGGCCCTGCCCGCCAAGCGCCAGCTGGCGATCCTTGATGCGGGTTGCGGGACAGGGCTGTGCGGGCCGTTCCTGCGGCCCTATGCAAAGCGGTTGGTCGGGGTAGACCTGTCACCGGCGATGCTGGCGAAAGCGCGGGCGCGGAAGGTGTTCCATGTGCTGGATCGCTGTGATCTGGGCAGCATCGGCACCTATCCCAAGGGGCCGTTCGATATGGTCATCTGCGCGGATGTGCTGGTGTATTTTGGCGACCTTGCGCAGGTGTTCGGGAATTTCGCGGCGGTGACAAAGCCGGGGGGCTGGCTTTTGTTCACGGTCGAGGCGGCCGAGGCGGGCTGGCATCTGGCGCCATCAGGGCGGCACAAGCACAGCCTTGCTTATCTGGAGGAAACACTGCGCAAGGCAGGCTTCGGCAAGCCGAAACAGGCAGAACACAACGACCTGCGGCATGAATTCGGCAAGCCGGTGGCAGGGCTGGGTCTGGCGGTGCAACGGCTGGCCCTGTTCGCCTGACCCTTGCAATCGCGGCCTGCGGTGGGTAGCACCATCGCGCACCACCCGGAGAGACCAATGGACGGCCTTGAGACGCTGAAAGCCAAATACCTGATGGCGGTTGCCGCTGCTGCGGATGAGAATGCACTGGAAGAGGTGCGGCTGGCGGCGCTTGGCAAGAAGGGCGAAGTCAGCGCGCTGATGGCGACGCTTGGCAAGATGGATCCGGACCAACGCAAGGCGGCGGGCGCCATGCTGAACGTGCTGAAGGATGAAATTGACGCGGCGCTGCGCGCCAAGAAGGCGGCGCTCGGTGACGCCGCACTTGATGCGCGGTTGCGGGCAGAATGGCTGGATGTGACGCTGCCCGCGCGGCCACGGCGGGCGGGCACGATCCACCCGATTTCGCAGGTGATGGAAGAACTGACGGCGATCTTTGCCGATATGGGCTTTGCCGTGGCCGAAGGGCCGCAGGTCGAAAGCGACTGGTACAACTTTGATGCGCTGAACATCCCGCCGGAACACCCGGCGCGGCAGGAACATGACACGTTCTTCATGCACCGGGCCGAGGGCGACAACCGCCCGCCGCATGTGCTGCGCACCCACACCAGCCCTGTGCAAATTCGGGCGCTGATGGACAAGGGCGCACCGATCCGGGTGATCGCACCGGGGCGCGTATACCGCATGGACATGGACCAGACGCATACGCCGATGTTCCATCAGGTCGAAGGGCTGGCGATTGACCGTGACATCAGCATGGCCAACCTGAAATGGGTGCTGGAGGAATTCTGCCGGGCCTATTTCGAGGTGCCTTCGGTGGAACTGCGCTTCCGCGCCAGCCATTTCCCGTTCACGGAACCTTCGGCTGAAGTGGATATCCGTTGTTCATGGGAAGGTGGGCAGCTGAAGATCGGCCAGGGCGACAAGTGGATGGAGATTCTGGGCAGCGGCATGGTGCACCCCAAGGTGCTGGCGGCGGCGGGGGTGGACCCTGCGCAATGGCAGGGCTTTGCCTTCGGCATGGGGATCGACCGGATTGCCATGCTGAAATACGGCATCCCGGATCTGCGGGCTTTCTTCGAATCCGACCTGCGCTGGCTGCGAGACCGGCACACGCACCGACCTGCGAAAACCCGCGTATGACCGACGATTCCCACCGCATCCACCTTGCCGCGAATGACCCGGCCTTTCCGGCGCAGCGCGAAGCGGCGTTTGCGGTGATCGTGGCGGCAATCTGTGACGTGCTTTTGCCCTTGGGTTATGCGCAGGTGGGCAGCACGTGGCGCAGGGAAACGGCGGCGGGGCGGTCGGCCATCAACCTGCAGCGCAGCCGCTATGGCTTTGACGCCAGCATGACCCTGCGGTTTCTGCTGCCGGATGGGTCACCGATTGAAACCGGCGCTTGGGCGGACAGCCCCGAAATTCCACTGTCGGCCTTTTGCGCAGGGGGCAGCGATGTTGGCCTGATCCGCTATCTGGACGTGCGCGACGATCCTGCCAGCCTTGATCGGCCAATGTCCGTCTTGCGGGATCAGGCTTTGCCCTGGTTAGAGGCCCATCACGCCGGGCTTTGCCCGCCGATCACCCCTCAACCGCCGCGATAGCGGTGCCCTCCGGGCCATTCAGCGCGGCCAGCGCCACGCCATAGGTGTTGGCAATCATCAGGAACAGCAGCGCCGTCAACCCCAGCAGCAGGCACAGCCGCCAGGCGGGAAGGCGTTTCCGGTTCTTGGGTATGTTGAGCATCGGGTCCATTCCATTGGTATAGCCGGGATTCGGACCTGAATTGTGGCAAAGACCCTGCCATTCCGGCGACAACCCGTTTCCAAGCGGGAAACCGCCATGCCGCATGCTTCCCATCGGCAAGGCTTTGCGCTAATCCCCTTACCGCACCCTTAACGGCAGGCCCCTGCAATGAAATTCACGCTGTCCTGGCTTTACGATCACCTCGAAACCCGCGTGCCGCTGGAGGATATCCTCTATGCGCTGACCGATCTGGGGCTGGAGGTGGAGGGGGTTTCGGACCCTGCAGCCAAGCTGGGGGCGTTCCGCATTTGCAAGGTCATCGAGGCCGTGCCGCACCCGAACGCGGACCGGCTGCGCCTGTGCCGTGTGGCGACATATCCGGGCGGGCCGGGCACGGCGATGCAGGAGGTGCAGGTGGTCTGCGGTGCGCCGAACGCGCGCACGGGGCTGGTGGGGGTGTTTGCACCGGTGGGCACGCATGTGCCGGGCACCGGGGTGGATTTGAAGCCGGGGGTGATCCGCGGGGTGGAATCCAACGGCATGCTGTGTTCGGAACGCGAGATGGAGCTGTCGGATGACCATGACGGCATTATCGATCTGCCCGCAGATGCGCCACTGGGCGCGCGGTTCATCGACTACAAGGGTCTGAACGACCCGATGATCCATATCAAGATCACACCCAACCGCCCGGATGCACTGGGCGTGCGGGGTGTGGCGCGTGACCTTGCGGCGCGCGGCCTTGGCACGCTGAAACCGTTGGCCGTGCCCGCCATCAAGGGCGGCTTTGCCAGTGCGGTGCAGGTGCGGATTGATGATGCGCTGAAGGCCAAGGGTTGCCCGCATTTTGCGGGACGCACCATTCGCGGAGTGAAGAACGGGCCTTCACCCGCTTGGCTGCAGGCGCGGCTGAAGGCGATCGGGTTGCGGCCCATCTCGGCCTTGGTTGATATCACGAACTTTTTCACCTTCGCGCTGAACCGCCCGTTGCATGTGTTCGATCTGGCCAAGGTCAAGGGCAACCTGCGCGTTCACGCAGCCACGGGTGGCGAAACCCTGCTGGCGCTGGATGGCAAGACCTACACGCTGCAGGCCGGCCAGATGGTGATTTCCGATGACCAAGGGCCCGAGTCGCTGGCCGGCATCATGGGCGG